>JAYRQZ010000095.1:0-1685 GCA_041910355.1 Candidatus Woesebacteria bacterium
CATTTTTGTTTTCGGTCGGGAGAATTTTAAGTTTGTAATTTAAATTAATTGTTTGGCCGGGGTAAATGTAAGAGTTGTTGATACAAATTGTTTCTAATTCAACATTTTGAGTGCTTTGGGGGTTGAGGCAGAAATTTGTTTCTCCCCAGATAGATTGACCGGTGTTTTTTAAGGTAATTTGGCCAGTGTATTCTTTGCCGGTAAATATAATAAAAGGTAAAATGTTCGCTGTAGTTTCATAACGGGTGATCTGCTCAGGAAAGTTTTTTGTTTTGGGGAGCGAGATGATTTGATGATATTCTGGATAAATTTTTTCAGAGGAATCAAGCCAGGAAAAGTGATCAAACGGTGGATTGGGGTAATTAAAAATAAATGGAGTTACTGCTTTTATTTGTTTGTCTTCCGACCAAACATTAAGAGCATTAATTAAAAATTTTGATACGGTTTTGGTTGTATAGAAGTTATTATCAACAGTAGTACCTTCACGATGAGGCCAGCCGGTTTCAGTGATAAATACCGGAAATGTTTTATTAATACCTAGAGATTTTAGTAAATCGAGTTCCCAAAGATAACCCTTAATGCTGTGTTGACCGGTATCATTTGGGGTGCCGATAAAACCGTGGTTGGGATATGAATGTGAATTAAGGCCGTCAATCATTTCAAAATATTCCGGTTTATACAAAATAATCTCTTTATAAAAATTATAGGCTGATTTGAATTGCGGTGGTTTTTCCGGTGCGGCTAAATCAGGAGCACTACCAAGAATAAAAAAGTTTTGGTTTAATGATTTAAATTTAATTGCGGCGTATATGGCTGTATCGGCGTAGGTCTTTAAATCGACTCCACCACCCCATTCATCAGAATGATTTACTTCGTTAAACAAAATTACAGTTTGTTTTTTTACCGGCCAGTTAAGCGAATTTAAGAAATTTGCCAGATTGTTAATATCCGATAGTGATGGCACTTTCCAATTTCCGTTTTCCATTATTGTGGCCAATCGAATAATGGGTATAATATGGTATTTGCGGCATTTATTAAAAAAATCCTGCCAGGTGTTGTAATCAAGCTGGTCAGTGCGGATAACGATAGTTGCCCAACCCCATTGTCCATTACCGGAATTAATAATCGAAGCAGCGGAGTCGATGTCTTGTGTTTGGGTTAGATGGAGACCAAAAATGTTTTCT
Source organism: Candidatus Woesebacteria bacterium (assembly GCA_041910355.1). Classification (GTDB taxonomy): domain Bacteria; phylum Patescibacteriota; class Microgenomatia; order UBA12405; family UBA12405; genus JAYRQZ01. The sequence continues at coordinate 1,185 of JAYRQZ010000095.1, forward strand.
TCAGCTGCCTGTATCGGATGTTTAAATATTTGGGTAACAAATAACAACAATAGACAAAGTTTAAGTATGTTACGATATAATTTCATATTATTCTTACGAACTAATTTTAACAGATGATCCCAGAAGAAATTAGAAAAAAAATTGAAGCAGTTGAGAAAGAGATTAGAGACACACCTTATGATAAAAGTAGCCAGTTTCATCATGGAGTTTTAAAAGCCAAATTGTCTAAATTTAGGGATATGTTGGAGCAAAAAATGACTGGCGGTGGCGGTGGTACTGGTTATGCCATAAAACATTCCGGTGATGCTTCGGTAGTTTTGGTTGGTTTACCTTCGGTGGGTAAATCAACATTACTTAATGCAGTAACTAACGCTGAATCTAAAGTTGGTAATTACGATTTCACCACATTGGGGGTAGTACCGGGAATGATGGAATATAAAGGTATTAAAATACAAATTTTAGACCTTCCGGGAATTATTGAAGGAGCGGCGTCGGGTAAAG
>JAYRQZ010000096.1:0-5942 GCA_041910355.1 Candidatus Woesebacteria bacterium
AAGTAAAAACACAAACGCCGATAATAACCTAATAAATATTGTTTATAACACCGAAGTTATTACAAAAATTATTTTGAAAAACAAGATTAAGATTATATTTTTTTCTAGCCGAATGGCTGAAAATTTGTTTAAGAAAAATTTCAAAAAAGTAATCTTGAAATATCCAGGTCTTAAATTAGTAACCCTACCTTCATCGTCTCCCAGATATGCGGCAATAACGAGACAAGAAAAAGTTATACTTTACAAAAGACTTTTGCCAAAATTGAGATAATAAAATTTTATGATCAAAAATCGACCATATCATCATCCACAAGATTACCAAAAAATAATTGAATTTTTACGGGAGATGTATCTTTTTAACCGCGATCAGAGATGCTGGCTGCCGCAACGGTGGGAAGATATGGAATACAGAATCAGAACTTTGTACCTTGACCGGGGTGAACCTGACTGGCACCAGTCAATAAACATATGGGAAGATGAAGATAAAATTGTCGGGATAGTTAATGGAGAAGATAACAAGACAACCTTTAGCCAAATTAGAAACGGATACGAATTTTTATTTCCGGAAATGGTTGACTGGATTGAAACCAAAAAAGATTTGGGGATTATTGCATTAAATAGTTGTGATTACAAAACCCGGGAACTTACAAAAAGAGGCTATAAAAAAGCAACGGTTGGTTGCTATCATAATTATCAAAATTTAGATAAGGAATTTTTACCAATTTTGCCGGACGGATATGAAATTGTATTTGGCGATGAGATTGCAGATAAGATGGAAAAGGCAAAGGCTTGTCATTTGGGTTTTCACCCGGAAGATGAGGGGGACGATGACAAAGCAATTGAGTTAATTAAAAATTCATATCTATCGAGAGAAAAAGCGCCAATGTTTGACTACCGATACGAAACGATGACTAGATTAAAAAATGGTGAATTGACATCGTATCTGTATGGATGGGTAGACAAAATGACAAAAACAGCAATGATTGAGCCGGTATGCACTCGCCTGCCACATCGCCACAAGGGTTTGGGCAAGGCAATGTTGACGGCACTTTTGAAACGGTTAAAAGAAGATGGGGTGGAAATATGTTATGTTGAATCTTTTGATGATGACCGAAAAAATTTTTATAATTCAGCCGGATTTATAACCCGGGATATTGATTTTGAGTGGAGGAAAAAAGATTATGAATGATGTTTTAGTGTATTCAAAAAATATAAAAAATATTGCTAATGAAATATTGAATAAAACTAGTTTGATTAATATTTTAAGTGAATTTGGTGAGGTGTTTATAGTCGGTAGTTACAAATATGATCTAATGTGGGGACCTGATATAGATATTGTGGTCAAATGTGAAGATCCAAGAAAAGCATCAAAAGAAGCCTTGCAAAGACTGATTGAATTAAGACTGTTTCAAAAATATGAATATGGTGATTTTGAGAAATTTAAAATGGAAAATAGACCGGAGTCTTATATCATGAATTTGAAATTGCCTTATGCTAATCAAAAATGGGAAATAGAAACCTGGTTTTTTAAAGAAGTGCCACAGAGTCAATTAGAATCGGATGAATTAATTAGAACAAAATTAAATGAAGAAAATAAAAAAACAATATTAGAAATGAAGAAAAAAATAAACGAAGGCGGCATTGATAAACATCAGATAAGTAGTTACTCGGTTTACAAAAAGGTTTTGGTTGACGGAGTTAAAAAAATTACTTCTTTCTGATCGATCCGACTAATAAATTAAAAGTAGCAACGGTGGCTCGAGGTAAATCTCGACGCTCAGAAATATTTGGATTAGCAATAGTAAACCTATCACCATGAGGATTGATGGTAAGTATTGTTTCTCCCCTATCACCAATACAAGCCCGAACAATGATATTACCTTCGGCGTTAAGTTCTTCTGCTACCCACATTTCTTTTTCCTCGTCCCGTCTAAACCGGGTATTAAATTCCTCTTCCGGGTGTAATAAATCGTCATTGGTAATTATTAATGGTGTGCCACCATTAACACCCATTTCAACCAGACGGTTTATACTTCCAGTTGTGTTTTGAGTTACTTTATTCGGTAAATAATTTGGTTGATTTATATCTTTGATCACAGCCTGAGCAATATGCCATCGGGCTTTGGCCTCCATTGGTTTAGGCGGCCATATCATTAATCTCTCTAATACCCATTTTTGTAGTCTAGTCCTTAAGGTTCGATTAGTTTCTGCCTCGGGTGGGGGTGAAAATTCAGAATTAATAGCCACAAGTTAGTTTAACATTCCTATTAATTTGGAATATTACAAGAAGATTATATACAATAAGATATGAACACAATCATTGTCAGAATAACAACAGTAATCGCATATGCGGTAATGATAATAGTCAATTACCTGGCGGTAACATTGCCAATTGCCGGCAGAGATACCGGTGCAATATCAGACAGTTACCCGAACCTATTTGCCCCGGCAGGATATGCTTTTTCAATCTGGGGAGTGATTTATACACTACTGGGAATTTATGTTGTTTATCAACTTGGGAAAGGAAAAGATGAATTAGTGGGCCGAGTCAACCGGATTTTTATTGTTAACGCCCTATTAAATGCTTCGTGGATTTTGGCTTGGCATTATGACTTTATTGGCTTATCGGTAATTATCATGGGCGGACTGCTGTATACACTTATTGCGATGTCCGATATTTTAAAAGGAAGTGATAAGAAAAAAGTAAACTGGATAATGCGATTACCGTTTAGTGTGTATTTTGGCTGGATAACGGTAGCTACAATTGCCAATATTACGGTTTTTTTGGTATATCTTGGCTGGGATGGATTTGGTTTGGCAGAAAGTTTTTGGACGGTGGCGATACTATTAATTGGGGCGATAATTGGATCGTGGCGGATGCTAATCGACCGAAATATCCCCTACGGGATAGTGCTTCTTTGGGCATATGGCGCAATTTTGTCTAAGCATACTTCAGAAAGTGGATTTGCCGGACAATACCAGAATGTTATTGCCACAGTGATTATTTGTCTCTTATTGTTCGGATTTTTTATAGTAAAAATTATTTATAAAAATAAGAAATGAAAAAAAATATTGGAACTCCTGATAGGTTGTTGCGGCTGACCATAGCTGTTGTTGTCGGAGTTGGGATATTATTTACTGATTCGGTCGTTTTGCAGATGTTATTGGCTGTTACTTCGCTATTTGTTTTGTATGAAGCGTTAGCGGGGTGGTGTGCTTTTTATGCCATAATCGGCAAAAATACCTGTCCGATAAGTTTTGACAAACCAAAAGAGAAAAAATGAAGATGTTGATCGAAATTATATATTTTGGCTACGGAATTCTAATCTATGCGTTTGCTATAAATTGGTTGAGTAAATATTTGGGTATGAAAAGTTGGTATGATTTGTTTGGAAAGATTAGTTTCAGAGATTTGAGTTGGGTAAACATATTATGGCTGCTGGTTGCATATCCTCTACTTTTGGGTATCGGTATATATATATTGAATATATTCAAACTACGCCTAGTTAAATAAAACAGAAGTGTATCGCAAGTTATGATTTTCTGTGAATTATATTGGCAGTTTTAACATTACTCTCGTCAATATTATGTTCTAGAAAAGACACTATTTTTTGAGGATTGTGAATGTCAGCTAAAACAATATCATTTTTCAATATAGGGCTTGAAATAATTACTGTACCGTAATTTAATAATTTGCCAATAAAATTTTGATAAATATTTGCTGATCCCAAGTTTCGTAGTGTGTAATTTTGTTCCTTAAGATTAAAAATACCCCTCCTATGAACCAAGGATTCTTGTCTTATTTCATATTGTTCGTTTGACCAATCAAGTGTAATTTGGAGCACCAAAAGCAATTCGATCACTGATAATAATAAAAAATATAATAATCCGAAATAGTTGAATACCTGGCTGGTTGGCGAATCGTTTAATGACGGCAAAACAATTAATTTTGGTATCCTTACAATAAGATATAAAGTAACAAGAACCAACTCGAGGACAAATAATCTTAGAATTAAGATAATATGACTTTTGCGAAAAGATAAAATATCCTGTTTGTTTTTCATTTGGCTTATTTTAATATATTTGAGCGTAAATTTTAAGGGTTGGATAAAATTTAGTGATAGAATTGGGTATGAAATATAAGTTAACTCTAATATTAGTGATAAGTTTAATATTGGCGGGGTGCGGGGCTGAAATAAAGAAAGAAGAAAAAGTGGCGACACCAACAGGTTTAAAAGTAACACCAACAGAACAAATGATGGGGAATGATACTGACGAACATGGATGTAAAGCATCAGCCGGTTATAGCTGGTGTGAAGTGAAACAAAAATGTTTAAGAGTATGGGAGGAAAAATGTGAAGAAGAAAAATACGAAGAAACGGTAAAAGACACAGTAACGAAAATTTTGATCAAAAAATATAATTGGGATAAGCACAAAGTATCAGTTCAAGTAAATAAGGAGGTTGGCGATTTTGCTACCGGATCGGTAGGATTTGGGGATGAAATGGGAGGCGGAGGATGGTTGGCAAGAAAAGTGGAAGGAGTTTGGGAAGTAGTTTGGGATGGGAACGGATCGGTTGATTGTAACCAATTAAAAACGGTCTATAAATTCCCGAATGAAATATTAAAGCCAAATTTTTGTGATTAAACAGAATAAAAAGTACATTTTAGTGAGATTTTGCTGATAAAATAGGTTGATGAAAAAAGTTGTAGTTATTGGAGCGGGAGTCGCCGGATTGGCGACAGCAGCCTTATTAGCAAGGGACGGTTACGAAGTAACACTGTTGGAAAAAAATGATCAAGTCGGCGGTAGAGGCAGAGTCTGGGAAAAAGACGGCTACAAATTTGATATGGGGCCGTCATGGTACATGATGCCGGAAGTGTTTGAAAATTATGTGAAGATTTTTGGTAAAAAAATTGATGATTTTTATAAATTGATCCGACTACCAATTCATTACCGGGTTTTTTTGACCAGGAAAGAATATATGATATTTCGACAAATTTGGAACAAAATATAAAACTATTTGACAAAATAGAAACAGATGGCGGTAAAAATTTACAAAAATATTTGAAAAAATCAAAACTGCTTTACGATACAGCGATGAAAGATTTGATTATGATTGATTATGATAACTGGAATTTACCTTGGATAAAAATATTAAAAGTAATTGGTATAATTCCAATTTTTGGCAACTTTCATAATGAAGTGTCAAAATTTATTAAAAACAAGGATTTACAAAAAATATTGGAGTTTACAACTGTTTTTTTGGGTGGTAGCCCGTTTAATACACCGTCTCTTTATAGCCTGATGAGCCATACTGATATGGGTTTGGGGTTGTGGTATCCAATGGGAGGAATGAATAAAATTTTTGAAATGCTTTATAAATTAGGAAAGGACGCCGGAGTAAAGTATGAATTGAATACGGAAGTGAAACAAGTAATTACAAAAAACCAAGTTGCAATTGGGGTGGAAACTGTTGATAAAGTTTATGATGCTGACATGGTGGTAAGTGGGGCTGATTATAGCTTTACCGAGACAAAATTACTAAAAATGGAAGATCAAACTTATTCGGAAAATTACTGGCGAAAAAAAATATTATCTCCCGGAGCGCTGGTAATTTATTTAGGCTTAAATAAAAAAACAAAATTACTTGAACATCATAATTTATATTTTTCTGATGAATGGGAAAAAGGATTTGATGAAGTGTTTGGTTCAAACAAATGGCCCTTAAATCCATCTTATTACGTTCACGTACCGTCAAAAACTGATAAGAGTGTCGCGCCTTCAAGTGGGGAGACGTTAATGATTTTGGTACCGGTAGCCCCCTATTTAAAAGATGATGATAAGACCAGAGAAGAATTTAGTAACAAAATTATTAAACATTTAGAAAAAATCAGTGGAGAGAAAATAACAGAAAACATTGTGGTTAAAAGAATATTTA
>JAYRQZ010000097.1:0-7653 GCA_041910355.1 Candidatus Woesebacteria bacterium
GCAGTTAAGTAACCATTATCTTGGCTAGAAAATAAATTGTATTTATAGTCGGGTAAGGTTGTCTGATAACTAAGCAATTCCCGATCGTAAACAGCCTCGGTTTTAGTTTTGACGCAATAATAAAGATTAATCGAACGTTTCAGTGGGTTCGATTTTTCAGCTGCCAACATACTTAGAAATGGGGTAATACCAATCCCACCAGCAAGTAACACAACCGGTTTTGAATGAAAAAATTTTACAGAGAATTGGCCATATGGTCCAAAAATTTCAACCGGAGTATTTGTTTCTAATTTATCTACTTGATTGGTAAAATCTCCCAGTTTTTTGATTGACAAACGAATATCTGCCGATGATGGAGACGAAGAAATTGAAAAAGGATGAACTTCAGAAGAAAATTTTGACGAAAGGAATTTGACAAAAATAAATTGACCTGGTTTAAATTTTGGTGATATTGATTGGGGTGATAAATATAATTCAGTAATATCGCCTAATTTACCAATCTTGGTTATTAAATAATGATAGACAGGACCAATTTTGAAATAAAAAAATATTTTGTAGACAAAAGACCAAAGACCAATAAATAAAAACATCAAAATCCAAATTCTTAAAGGCAAGTAACGAGAGACATCACTGTCAATTAATAATACATGGCCTAAAGTTAAAACTAAGGGTAAGCCAAGGAATCGATGAGTCAATAACCAACGATAATAAGGTAATCTGATTAGAAAAGTAAAAAATAATATTAATATAAATGCGTAAAGAGCAAATATGCCTAGGTTGTAGGATAAATTTGTACCTATTAATAAATAATTTTTAGCAACAGAAATATCTGATAATCGATTGATAACCAAAAAGAGCGGATGATTTACTATAAGTGCAAATGAGATTGCACCAACGAAATGATGAAACTGGTACACCTTGTCAAGACCACCAAAAAAAATCTCAATAATTCTGAACCGGGTAGCGAGCAGATAATTGACAGATAAAAGTACCGAACCAATTAATGCCAATAACTGACTAAGATATAACCAGGGATTTAGTAAGAAATTAAAATTGGCAGGCTTGGATAAAAAATATAGTAGTACGGTGATTATTAGTGTTAATAAGATGATGATTTTACCTCGGTTCATAGACTTTTTTAATTCAATTAATCATCATCTTCCTTTTCCCGATCATCATCACGACCTTTAATTGATTTGTTTATGGGTGGCGAGGTGGGGAAAACCATATCTGTTGGTTGAATGATAGTGGTGGGCATTGGTGTCTCTGTTGGTTTTGTTTCAATAATTGTTGGCGAAGGTGAATCGGTGATTGTTGGCGTTAATGTAGTTACTGATAATTCTGGCGTTTCGATAATCGATTCTGAATTTATGCTTTTGGTTAAAAAAACACCCAAAGATGTCAGGGTAACAATAGACAATAGTACATATATAAATTTCTCACCAAACATACTTATTCAACAATCAATTTGCCCCACATACCATTAGCCCGATGCTGACCAACGCTACAATAATATTCGAAAGTGCCGGTTTTGTTGGCAACAAATTCGACTGTTTCACTCTCGCCGGTTTTGATAATCTTGGTAGCAACATTAAACTCATCAATCTTTAGGTCGTGCATACCCTCGGTGTTGATAAAATTAATTTTGACGGTATCGTTTAATTTAACTTTGATTTCCTTGACATCATAACTATAATTTAGTCCTTTGATATCAAAAGAAACTGATACTGCAGTTGAAGGTGTTGGAGAAACGGTTATTAAAGTACTTTTTTTGAAAACGGGATCGGTAGCACCGGAAAAGTAGATAAAAGCACCAAGTGCTAATAAGACAATCAGGGGAAAAATTAAATTTTTCATTCAATTTGCTAAATTTTAACTACTACCAGTATAGTATTAGTAACTATCTAGTGTCAAGAAGTAACAAATTCGGTTAGATCTCCGATACTGCCAAAACCGATCCGGTCGGGAATCAGATCGCCAGTGTTAATCATAGAGGCAGGCGAAATGACAAAATGACCATAACGACGGTTAATTGAATCGGTGGCTTCAGATAAACTAAGACGACGATGAGTGTGATTGAAAAGATCAAGTTGAATTGAATTGTTTTTGATCAAATCAAAACAGGAAATAGCTAAATTGGCTACCGGTTGATGGTAAGGTGAATGAGAAAGTATTTTAAAGACCTGGCGGTAAATATCGGCTGAATCGAATAAATAACGACGACAAAGACGATGGTGATGAAAAAAAGAGTGGTCGGCATAAAGCACTCCCAAATAAATCCCTCTGGCTTGATAGCCGGCGGAACGGAGACGGAAGCTGGTTTTTTCAACCAATTTGTGAAGAATTGGTGAAAGATCTTTAATATCTTGATAATGTTTCGGTAGAGAATACATATTGCCAAAACTTTTGCGGCCAAAATCAACAGTATCAATCTCCCATCCCCGAAGTCGAAGATACCAATAATAACTGTTGATGGAATGAAAAACTGATTTTAATTTGGCAATGCCCGAGCGATAAAAATCAGTAACTGTATAAATACCACCAGCGTGAAGCCGGGAAGTAAGAGCGGTGTTGATGCCGCAAAGATCGGGTAATTCCAGTTGGGAATAAACTGATTCGAAATTTTGATAATTGATTTCTTCCAGACCGTCGGGTTTTTTGAGATTGCTGGCAAGCTTGGCTAAAAAACGGTTTGGACCAATACCGACAGAAACTGTTAGCCAATCACCGATTTCATGCTTTATTTTTTGTTTGATTTCCCGGCCAGTTTTAAAAAGTCCGTTGATAATTCCGGGATAATTTTTAAAATCGAGGACAAATTCATCAATCGATTTGGGAACAAGATTGCTGGTGTATTGGGATAAAAGTTGGCGAAGACGAAGATGAATAAACCGGTATTTGGGAGGATCGGAAGAAAGAATAATTAAATTGGGACAAAGTGATTTACCCTCGCTGACCCGAAGACCGGTTTTAACGCCAAATTTTTTGGCTTCAACCGAAGCGGCTAAAATACAACCACGGGGTGAAACATAAGCAGCGACAGCTACCGGATGACCACGCAAAAGCGGATTGGCTTGTTGTTCGACAGAGGCAAAACAGGAATTAAGGTCGATGTGCATAATGGTAGACGGAGTTTGATTGAATACTAATCCACCAACAGCGTTGCAATTAGGCGGGCAAACCATCGGAAATTTCCTCTAAATTCCAAGATAAATTATCAGTATTAAGACTTAAGCGAAAAAAAACAGAATCGGCAACAACCGAAAAAATATGAAACAAAGTCCGCCCTTGACGAAAGGTATGGTGAAGACCGGTTTTGGTAATCAGGTATTCCTTGCCACCCCAAAGAATTTTGCGGGGCGAAACCAAATGAAGCCGATGATTATAAGAGGAAATAACCGAAACCGGAGTATCTACCTTCTGAATCATAAAAAAATTATACCCAAATAAAACCCGAAGTCAAGATGTGAGAAAAAGATTTGTGAACAAAACTGATTTATGATTTATGAATTGAGAAAAAAGATAAATGCTATATTAAGTAATTGAATGAATTTGACTTTGCACAATTTACCAATAATAAGTAAGATTTTAAATAAACTGGATTTGGTGGCAAAAAATGAGGGGTTAGTGGCGGTTATGAGAACGATCATGGCTAGGACCGGCAATAAACTGATTGTAAAAAATAAGACGGAAGAAATAAAAAAAATAATGACAAAGGAGCCGGTGCTGGTGATCTGCAATCACCCCGCTCATTCAGATGTACCAATATTATTATCAACCCTAGAACCAAGAAAAGATTTATATTTAGTTGCCAGCCACCATTTTATTAATATATTGCCAAACGCCGATAAACAAATAATCCCGGTATATGTTAGTCATAAAGAAATGATAAAAAATAACTGGAAATTCAGATTAATAAACAAATTAAACCCGGTGAAAATATACGATCAAGAAACGGCTCACCAAAAAAATATCGATAGTATTTCTCAAGCAACAAAGAAAATTAATTCCGGAGGATTGGTGGTAATATTCCCAGCCGCACATTCAACAAATAATCAATTTATGACAGGGGTGGGATATTTGATTAAAAAATTACAAAAACCTCAAAATATCAAAATAGTAATGGCACATACCCAAGGAACGTCGGGCTGGGATTATTTTAGATTAATACCATTTGTTAATAAATTTATGCCGCCAATTACAATTAGTTTTACAAACGGAGGCAAAGTGTCGGAATATATAAATGATGATCCTAAAAAAACAACCCAAAATCTTCAGCAAAAATATTATCGATGGGTTGAAATTATAGAATGAAAAAACAAATAAAAAAAAGCATATTGCCACTAATAGTTTTTGGTATAATCATATTGGGATTTTATTTAATCAGCTTGACAGTGCCGGAAGATGTAATCCAAAATACCATAAAAGATGCTGGTAGTTACGGAATAATATTATTTATATTATTTACCTGGATTACTTATGTGTTTGCACCGCTGGGAGGGACACCGTTTTTGTTTGCCGGATTTTACTTGTACGGACAAAAGGTAGTGGTATACACCTTGATTGCATCAATAATTGCTTCGGTAACAAATTTCTGGATTGCCAGGGTGTGGGGAAGAAAAATAGTAACAAATTTTACCGGTAAAGAAAATCTGGCCAAAGTAGATAAACTGGCCCAAAATTACGGTCTTATCAGTCTTTTCTTTTTCCGGGTTTGTTTGGGGCAATTTCACGATATACTATCCTACATTTTTGGATTGACTAAAATAAATTTTGGGCAATATTTAGTGGTGTCTACCATTGGGATGATACCCGGGAGTATGGTGATGTATTATTTTTCAGCCAAAACTTCCAATCCCTTATATTTTCTGATAATGTCGATGGTCGTTGCCTACCTACTGTTTTTGGCTTATTTATTTTGGAAAAAATTTATTAAGAAATGAGTAAACTATTGACAGATCTGAAAAAATATTTGAATATTAATTAATATGATGGAAAAAGAAAATCGTTTTTTAATGTTACTGGCAGTTATGTCTTTGGTCTCAATGGCCGTTTTTCAAGGGACACAACTGATTATTAACCGTTATAACGACCAGGTTTTGGGGGTGTCGTCAAACTGGTCAAATATGTTCGGAGGGATGTTCGGAGGTAACCGGAGCGGCAGTACCGGCGTACCGGCAAATCCGCCTCCAGCTGCAATGCCCACCGGTTTTAGTTTTGACCAAAACGGATGGCAGGGGGCGATGAACGGAGTGAGCGGAAATAAACAAAGAATGTTTGCTCAAGGATTGCCCTGTGATATGGCTGAAAGTATGTATGATTTATTTTGTACCAGTGCCGGTGATACTTTGACTAAAGATGAGATTAAAAGTGTGGTACCGACATTAAAAGCCCAAAATGATCCCCGACAAGGTCAGACCGGAGATTATTTAGATCAATATTTACCAAGCGGAATGCCAAGACCAAGTATCGGAGCCGGTGTGGGACAGGGCATGATGGCCAATGGTTTGTCATGCACCACCATAAGAAGTTTGCTTGATGGTAGTTATTGTAGCGATGGTTATCTGTCCAAAGAAGAAATAAGAGAAGTAGTAGGATCGCTTCGACCATCGGTAACCGGAAAAAAAGCCAGACCAACGGTGACTGTCGGTCCGGTAATTGACTAATACAATCACTGGGATTGTGATTGTAAGTTCCAGAAACGGGTGTAGAGGCTGTCGGATTTTGACAATAGTTGGCGGTGTGAGCCAACCTCTTTGATGCGGCCATGTTCCATAACAATGATTTTTTCGGCCCGGATAATAGTAGATAAACGATGAGCAATTATCAGAGTGGTTTTATTTTTGGCAGCTTTCCAAAAAGCATCTTGAATTAATTTTTCTGATTCTGAATCCAATTGGGAGGTGGCTTCGTCAAAAATAATAATATCGGGTTGGGATAAAATCATTCTGGCGATGGCCAGACGTTGTTTTTGACCACCGCTTAATTTGACTCCCCTTTCCCCAACATTAGTATCGTACTTTTTGGGTAAACTGTCGATAAAATCATGAAGGTTGGCCATTTTGGCAGCGCTAATAATAGCTTCCATTGAAGGACTATTAATGCCATAACCAATATTGTAGGCAACAGTATTATTAAACAATATCGGCTCTTGAGGAACTACTCCCATAAAAGAACGGAGTTGCTGTTTGGTAAATTTTTTAATGTTTTTACCATCAAGAAATATCTGACCACGATCGGGATCGTAAAAACGCATTAATAATTTGACCAGAGTGGTTTTGCCAACACCGGAACGACCAACAAAAGCAACTGATTGACCGGCCCGGATACGGAGATTAATATCTTTTAGAGCACCTTTTTTACCTTCGGGATAGGTAAAATTGATATTTTTAAATTCGATATCACCACTGACTTCAATTTTATTTATAGCTTTAACCGGATCTTTGACAATGGTTGTCTCGTCTAAAATTTGAAAATATTTTTGCAAATCAGTATTGTGTTTGGCAATATTTCTAAATTCATAAATTAATTCGAAAAAACGGGGATAAAAACTACTAACAAATCCAAGCACCATTATATAATCACCCACTGTCAAAATACCGCGATCCAACTGAAATAATCCTAAAAACAATACCAAAAATAAGCCAATATTGCCGACTCCGCCAACAACAATATCAATTAGCCGGAAAGTGTTAGCATAAGACCAAAGAGCTTTAATCCAGGGTAAAAAACCAATACCTAAGCGACTATATTCGTGATCTTCGCGGGCGAATAATTTGACAGTCTCATAGTTCATCAAATTATCTACGATAATATCGGATATTTCGTCTTCAGTTTTGTTAAATTCAGCCCGGGCTTTTATATTTCTGATAATCAGAAATCGGGCAAAGGCTAAATTAATTAAAAGAGAAACTGCCATTAGGACTGCCAATTGTTGATTAATAGATACAAAAAAACCAATAGTAACAATAAAACTAATAAAAATACCGGCTAAGCGGATATTAATAGAATGCATCAGGTCAAAAAAGGCAATATCTCCCCTCTTGATGGCACTAATTAAAGAACCGGTGCTTTTGGATAAATGAAAAGCAAAATCTAAATCCTGAATTTTTTTAAACACTGCCATTCTAGCATCGCGGGATGCCGGCAATACAATGGCATCCGATAACCAATGGCTGCTAACATCGAAAAATAATTCTAATACTCTGACGGCAATAAAAGCAATTAATATCCAACTTAATAGGTAAAATCGGCTATAAGTAATAGAGTCAACGAATAATTTGTAAAAATAGGGTTGAACACTTTGAAATAAACTTGAACCTATAACGGCCAAGGCAAACAGCAAAAACCGCCATTTATAGCGGAACAAAAAAGTATAGTAGATACGATATATGCGAAACACAGGAAGATTCCATTATAAACTTTAAATTTGATGAATTAAAGAGGCAAAAACAATGATCCCTTTCTCTAATTGCTTTCTTGGTTTGATTTTATTGTTACTGAATTCAAATATGATGATGAAATCATTTCTGACAATATTTCCCCATTTATTGATGAATTAGTCCACATGGATAATAAATCATCATTTAATATTAAGGGCATACGATTGTGAATTGGAGAAACAACATTGTTGGCAGAAGTAGTAACGATGGC
>JAYRQZ010000098.1:0-2136 GCA_041910355.1 Candidatus Woesebacteria bacterium
ATGTGGAAACAGATATTGACTGGACAGTTGCTACAATACCAGCATTGATTTTGCTGGCTTTTGGATTGGCGGTAATGTTGGGATTGATGGCTTCGGGAAGAGTTACTCATCCGATAATCGAATTGAAGAGAATGGCGGCAAAAATGGCAGAGGGTGATTTGGAAGTAAAGGTTAATACAGAGTCAAAAGATGAAATCGGAGAATTGAGTGAAGCTTTTAACAAAATGGCAGAAGAAATAAGACAGGCGAAAGATGAAATTGAGGCGAAAGTGGCTAGCAGAACCAGTGAATTACAAAAAGTAAATAGTTATATGGTAGGGAGAGAAATGAAGATGATTGAACTTAAGAAAAAAATTAAAGAATTGGAAAAGAAAAATGAGACTAAATAGAAAAAGAATAATTATATTTGTGACTTTGGCAATAGTTATTCTTGTTATTGGGGCAATTGGAAGTTATGTTACTTATCAGAATACGAGCAGTAATATTAAAGCTGACTTACTTGGATTTGCCGAATCGATCACCTCGGCAATAAATCCTGATAGGGTAAAAACGATTACAGCATCGGAAGAAGATATCAGCAACCCTGATTATGTAAGGCTAAACGAGCAACTGGAAAAGGTCCAGAGATATTTGGGTATTCGGGGGGTTCATTGGAGTTATTTAGTGTTCAAACGGGGAGATAAGTATTTGTTTTCGGCTGATTCGGTACCAATAGGTCAATATGGCGATTCAAAACCCGGGGATGAATATTTGGAACCACCGCAAGAATTAATAGAAGTGTTTGTTAAAGGAGAGTCGGTAGTAACAGGTAAATATAGTGACGAGTGGGGAGAATATATTTCGGCTTTTGTGCCAATAAAGGATTTTTATACTAACGAATTGTTGGCGATAGCCGGATATGATATTGAATATCAGGTTTTTCAAAACAAAGTTAATCAACAAGTAGCGATACCAATAATAGGGACGATATTGGGCTTGATGGTTTTTATTATTATTTTTATATTAATTTCGAGAAGAATTGATCAGATAACGATAGTTAAAGAAAGTGAGGATAAATTTAGATTGATTACTGAATTTGCTTTGGATCCAATAATTATGATGAACGAAAAAGGTTTGATTACTTTATGGAACAAGGCGGCAGAGAAGACATATGGTTTTGGCCAAGAGGAGGCGTTGGGTAAATCACTTCACCACTTGATTATTCCGCCAAATACATATGATATTGACCATTCGGAAAAGCTTAAGACATTTAGTCAAACAGGAAAAAGTCCGGTGTTGGGTAAGGTAATTGAGCTTGATACTATCAACAAAGCCGGTAAAACTATCCCGATAGAATTGTCGGTAGCGGCGGTTAAGATTAATGGACAGAATTATGCAATTGGAATTATTCGGGATATATCGACGAGGAAGGAGAATGAGAAAAAATTGGCTGACAGAGCCAAACAAACAGAGGATCAACAGAGGGCTATCATGAATATTTTGGAAGATGTGGAGGATGCAAATAATGATTTGGAAAAATTTAAGTTGGCGGTGGAAAATGCATCGGATCATATTGTGATTACAGACCCCGAAGGGATGATATTGTACGCCAATAAGGCGGTAGAAAAGATTACCGGATTTGGCAAAAGCGAAATTGAAGGAAAAAAGGCAGGAAATAAAGAGTTGTGGGGCGGACAGATGCCGACTAGCTTTTATAAAAAAATGTGGAGGGTGATTAAGCAGGACAAAAAAGTGTTTGCCGGAGAAGTAAATAATAAGCGTAAGGACGGTCAAATATATGTGGCGATGGCGAGTATTGCGCCGGTATTGGATAGTAAGGGGAAGGTGGTCTATTTTGTGGGAATTGAGCGGGATATTACTCACGAAAAAGAAGTGGATCGAATGAAAACCGATTTTATATCATTAGCGTCACATCAATTACGAACCCCATTATCGGCGATACGTTGGTTTGGAGAGATGCTTGAAAATGGAGATGGCGGAAAATTAACTAAAGAACAAAAAGAATTTGTGACGAATATTAATCAGAGCAATGACAGAATGATAGCTTTGGTTAATTCACTGTTAAACATTTCCAGGATTGAATCAGGGAGAATAATAGTTGATCCGGAACCGACTGATTTAGGAAAACTGGTTAAA
>JAYRQZ010000099.1:0-13180 GCA_041910355.1 Candidatus Woesebacteria bacterium
GGTGGCAGTTAAAACCGGAACAACCAACGATAAAAAGGATAATTGGACCATTGGTTGGACACCGAATTTATTAACGGCAGTATGGGTGGGCAACAATGACAACACTCCGATGTTGAAAGTGGCGTCGGGAGTTTCCGGAGCCAGCCCGATTTGGAAAAGAATAATGACATTTGAATTACCCAACCGTCCTAAGCAGGATTTTCCGATTCCGGATAAAATTGTTAGCCTGGAAGTAGACAAATTATCCGGGTACGCAGCTCATGATGGCTTTCCATCAACACCAGCTTATTTTATTGATGGAACACAGCCAAAAATAAACGATCCGATTCATTTAAAATTAAAAGTGTGTCGAGGCAAATCCGGCATAGCTCCACCGGAAGATGTAACTAATGGTAATTACGACGAGAAAGAATTTATTAAATTGCGGGAAGACGATCCGGTGTCCAAAGATGGTAAGAACCGTTGGCAAGAAGGAATAAATCAATGGATTGGAAGTCAGTCGGATAAGGATAAATATAATCCACCGGAAGGATATTGCCGAAATGACGGAACTCTGACGGTTAGTTTTGATAGTCCGGGTGATAGATCGACGGTGAGTAGTAATTTTGGGGTGAAAATTAATACAAATTCGTTAAAAAAAATCGTTGAGGTTAAACTGTGGATTAATGATGTCGAAAAAAAGACCTGGACGGAGAGACCGTTTGAAAGCGATATCCAGTTAGTTGATGGAATATATACATTAAAAGTTAGGGCAACTGATAAGGATGGAGCGACAGCTGAGAGAGAAATCAAAATTGGGGTTAATAAACCTTGGGATTGGGCGCCATCCCCGACTCCGACTATTACGCCCATCCCGACAGTTACCCCCCTACCAACTTCAATACCGACTTTGTTACCTTCTGTTACTATAGGTATAAGTCCGACATAGTAAGATATACAAATATATTGTATAGATAGGTATATTTTAAATTGATATATATATCAGCAGATAGATATCGTAACTGCTAATTTATTTGATATTTAGATCAAATGCTTTTAAGTGGACTTTTTTGGCGGTTTTATCGTCGCAATTGTAGTAACAGACCCGGAAAGTATATTTTGATTCAAAAATATCGGTGATTTCAATTGACCACAATATTTTGGGATCGATTAAAGATGTGTAGTGCTTTATTAATTCAATGGGTTTAATCTGATTTTTTAAGGTGACGTTGGCGTCGAGAGTAATTATTTGATTAGTTAACTCAATAGCAGAGTTGAACTGATCAGAAGGAGTATAGGTTGTCGGTTTTGCTAAATTATCTAATATTGTTTCAGAAAAAATGTTACCATCATATGTACCTAAAGCATATTGCTCGACATATTTACCGTCGATTTGGGAAAAAATTTTACCGATTTCAAAAAATTTAGAATTAGGTAGTTTATAACGATTGTATTGATCTAATTGATTTTTTAGAGATTGAATAATACTTTGACGAAGGACAGGATAATCAGAATTTATAGAATTTTGAGTAAAAACGGCGGTAGATTTATCTAAAGGTTTTTTGACTAAAGGCCAGGAACGAACTTCATCATAGCCTTGGGCAACTAAATCATCTTTTAACTTTTCAATCAAATAGATAATTGACGGCGTTATGTCGGGAAGTTTTTCAGATGATATGGGCTGATTTAAGGAAATTTTATTATAACCATAAAAACGGATAACTTCTTCGATTAAGTCCTCCTCGATGGTCAGATCTTTTCTGATAGATGGAGGGGTAATCAAGTTGTTGTTGATGGTGCATCCGAGGCGTTTTAAAACATCAAGCGAAAAATCGGTGGGGATATTAATACCGGCAAATTGCGATGGTTTATGAGGGTCGAAAACAATGGGTGTTGATACTGGTTTTTGATTGTAAATGTCAACTAATTCTGAGGTAACAAAACCTTGGCAATATTGTTGGATTAGAGAGACAAGATGGGAAAAAGCTAAGGGTATAGTTTCGGTATCCAGTTCTTTATCGAGACGGATAGATGCCTCGGTAATTGTTTTTAAACTACGTGAATCATTGCGAACTTGGGAGCGATTATAAATTGCCATCTCAATGACAATGTCGGTGGTATTCAGCTCGATGTTAGAATTCTGTCCGCCAATAAAAGAGAGTGAGACGACTTTAGAGTTATCAGTAATAATTAAATTGTTTGGCTGAAGTTTAAGTGTAGTTCCGTCAAGTGAAATAAAATCGGAGTATTTTGAATTGTTTTCCCAAATTAAGTTTGATGTTTTGGCAAAATCAAAAGCGTGGCAGGGAATACCCCAAAGTAACATAACATAATTAGTTAAATCGACAACGGTATTAATTGAGTTGATATCGTGTCTTTCCAAAAACTTTTGAAGCCATTCGGGAGAGGTTGAATTGTTAATTTTTGATAATTTTATAGCTAAAATACGGTGAACATCAGAAGAAGAAATAGTAATAGGTAATTGGTTATCAGAAACTGGTAACTGGGAATCGATTATTGGCATGTTTAATGAAATATTGTAGAAAACAGCTAAATCACGGATGATGCCATAATAGCCGAGACAGTCACCTCGGTTTTGACGAATCTCAAGGTCGAGTATAGTTTCGTTTTCGATTTCTTTATATCCGGAGACAAAGTGACCGATAAGTGTTAGGTCGTCGCGGAGTGTTTTGGCATTGACCGGCAACTGAGGCAATATTTTTTTTATTTCGGAATAAATTAATTTCATAAAATGTTTGGTTTGTAGGCTAGATTGCCACCAAGTAAAGTCCTAATATCTTTAATGTTAAATTTGGCCATAACCCAGCGGTCCAGACCCAGACCAAAGGCGAATCCACGCCATGTTTTTGGGTCAATTCCTGCCATCTCCAAGACTTTGGGATGAATGATACCGGCTCCACCCATTTCCATCCAGCCGGCACCTTTGCATACCGGACAACCGCTTCCATGGCAGTTAAAACATTGTAGATCCAGACCCATTCCCGGCTCAACTTCGGGATAATATTTACATCGGTAGCGGACAATAACGTCGGGACCATACAGCTCTTTGAAAAGTAGATCAAATGTACCTATCAGGTCTTTAAGATTAATATTTTTGTCGACAGCTACTCCCTGATATTGATGAAAAATAAAATGGTTACTTTTAGTCACTTTTTCATTGCGGTAGGTTTTGCCGGGAAAAGCAGCTTTGAATGGTGGTTTTTCCTGTGATAACAATCTGGCTTCAATCGATGATGTTTGAGTGCGCAGCAAATAATCGGGTTCGTGAATATAGATACTGTCCTGCATTTCCCTAGCAGGATGATCAAGAGGAACATTGAGGCGTTGAAAACAAAATTCATCAGTTTCTATTTCGGGCCCGTCATAAAGAGAAAAACCTAATTTACGGAATATTTCATTGATTTTTCGTTCAGTGATGGTAATAGGATGTAAATGTCCAATTTTGGGAAGTGAATTTAAGACAGAATATTTTAGTGTTTTGTTGACAACATTTTCAGTGATTTTTTTTTAACTTACCAACTCTTCGATAGATTTTTTTAAATTATTCAAATCAATGCCGAATTGTTTCGGATCTGCAACTGATTTGATTTTGGAAAATTCTTGATTGATAAGACCGGTGCGACCGAGATATTTGATGCGAATATTTTCTAATTCTGCTGCTGTAGTGCAATTATTGATTTCAATTTTGATTTCTTCTAGGTTCATATAACGAACAGCTCCCCTTTCGGGGAGCTTTAAATATAAAGTAAATCCCCGTGCTTTATTTTATAAAGGCAACGATGGATTTGAAAGTAGCAGGATCGTTGATGGCAATTTCGCTTAACATTTTCCGATTTAAATCACACTTTTTATCTTTGAGCATTTTAATGAAAACAGAATAACGGATTTCAAAAGGTCTCAGAGCGGCATTTAAACGGATTATCCAAAGTTTTCTTATATCGCGTCGTCTGATACGACGGCCATTGTAGGCATATTGACCGGCGTGCATGACTGCTTCGTGAGCGACCTTGTATCTTTTGTGCCGAGTCATCCAAAAGCCTTTGGCTTGGGATAATACTTTTTTGTGTTTGGCTCTTCTGACTGTGCCTGTTTTAACTCTCATGGTTTATGTATTACGTATTATGTATTACGTATTATGTATAAAAAAATAATTTATCTAAAACCCAACATTCTTTTAACTTTTAATGCAAAACGACCAAGGACTGGTTGTTTACCTTTGAGACGACGAAGTTGTTTTTTGGATTTTACCCGGCGTAAATGACGATTGAAAGATGATTGACGCAAAACTTTGCCGTTTTTAGTTACCTCAAAACGGTTGCTGACTGATTTTCGGATTCGTAATTTTTTACTGGCTTGTTTCATTGTCAGTTTTAACTTTAGTTTTTTTGGTTGGCGTAAGAGTAAATAAAAGTCTTTTGCCAACTAATTTGGCTTCACCTTCAGGTGAACCGTAGTCTTTCAGATCGGTTTTGAATTTTTCAATAAGGTTATATCCAAATTCTTTCCGTTGGATTTGACGACCTTGGAATTTTATACTCAATTTGACTTTATTTCCAGTAGTCAAAAATCTAATTGATTTTTTGATGCCGGTATCGTAATCATTGTCGCTGATGAAAGGAGTCATTTGAACTTCTTTCATTTCACCGCCCTTGATACCTTTTTTTTCAGCTTTTAACTTTTTGGCTTCCTGATATTTAAATTTAGTTAATTCAATCAGTTTAACTACGGGTGGTTTGGCTAACGGAGCAATTTCGATTAAATCCAAACCGGTTTCCTGAGACATTTTTCGGGCTTCAGCAATTGACAAAACACCAATTTGTTTAGCGTCTTCGTCTATCAATCTGATTTCCGGCGCAGAAATGTATTGATTGATTTTGTAAAATTTTCGGTTTTGATTTTGATTACGGTATGTGGCCATCGACTAATTTAAAATTTACAACCCGCCTGTCGGACGGGCAGGTTTGAAATTTTTAATGATTGGAGAAATTTAAGCATAAATTTAGTTTGATATTATTTTATCAGATTTAGAGATTTTGTGGTAATTAATTCCTTAATTTGGGTCAAAAAGTCGTCTATTTTGACGGCACCGAGGTCAGAGCCGTCACGTTGACGGACGGCGACTGAATCAGACTCAGCTTCACGACCGCCAATTACCAGCATAAATGGAATCTTCTCCAATTGGGCATCACGAATTTTGGCCTGCATTTTTTCGCTACGGTCATCGATTTCCACCCGAATCCCCTGCTCTTTTAATTTTGTTAAAACTTTTTTGGCATACTCATGTTGAGCATCGGTGATGGGAATAATTTTGGCTTGGATGGGCGCGAGCCAAACTGGAAAGGCACCGGCAAATTGTTCGATCAATATTCCCATAAATCTTTCCAGTGATCCATAAATTACTCGATGAACCACAACTGGTGTTTTTTCTTGACCGTCAGAATCTGTATATTTTAACTTAAATCGTCTTGGTAGTTGAAAATCCAGTTGGATGGTACCTGTTTGCCATTGACGTCCCAGACAGTCGTCCATAAGAATGTCCAGTTTTGGTCCATAAAATGCTCCATCACCATTTCCTACAAAATAATCAAATTTATTATCGATTAGAATTTGTTCCAATTCTTTTTCAGCACGATTCCAAGTTTCGATGTCTCCCATAAAGTCATCCGGTCTGGTACCTAAACGAATTTTAAATTTAATATCGAAAATGGAATAAAATAATTTGGCGATGTCCAATATTCTTTCGTATTCTTCTTTTATTTGGTTTTCCGTAATAAATATATGCGCGTCATCTTGGGCAAATTTTTGAACACGTAGTAAACCGCTTAACTCCCCGGATTTTTCGTGACGATGTAAAGTATCGCAATCTGATAGTCGTAGAGGAAGCTCGCGATAACTATGTATTGTCTGTGAATATATTGTCATAGCGTTCGGACAATTCATTGGCTTAAGACAATAAATGCCATCCTCTTTCATATCTGCAATGAACATATTTTCTTTGTAGTGATCCCAATGGCCGGATGTATCGTACAATGCTTTTTTATTTAGTAATGGTGTAATTGTTTCAAGATAACCCCTTTTATCATGTTCTTCGCGCCAAAATTTTAACAACTCGTTAATGATTATCGTGCCTTTGGGAAGCCAATAGGGCATACCAGGAGCAGTTTCATCTAGAAAGAATATTCCCAACTGTGGGCCTAATTTGCGATGATCGCGTTTTTTTGCTTCTTCGATATTTTTTAAATATTTTTCTAATTCTTCTTTTGTTTCAAAAGCGGTGCCGTAGAGGCGGGTAAGCATTTTGTTTTTTTCATCGCCATGCCAGTAAGCGCCAGCGATGGATAATAATTTGAATGCTTTGATTTCTCCAGTTGAGGAACTATGAGGACCGGCGCAAAGGTCGACGAACTTTTCGCCAGTATAGTAGATAGAAATTTTTTCGTCGCGGTTTTTAATATCTTTTAGCCATTCAATTTTATAAGGATTGTCGGCAAACATTTTTTTGGCTTCGCCAAGGCTTATTTCTTTTCTAACTATAGGCAAATTATCTTTGATAATTTTGGCCATTTCAGTTTCGATTTTAGGGAAATCTTCTTCGGAAATTTTAAAATCGTTTAGAGGTTCTAAGTCCATATAAAAGCCGTCGTCGGTGGCTGGTCCCATAGCCGGATAAAATTGATCCGGGTAAAGATTTAGCAACGCTTGGTGGAGAACATGTTCCGCCGAATGACGTAGTTTATGTAAAGAATCTGAATTATTATTTGACATATATAGGAATTATAGTTTAAAAAATAAAAAAAGGGATAATCCTCTGGGGGTGGATTACAAAAAAATGATGAGCCCGAATCAAGGCAGTAAAAAATTTATGCCCGATCGGGCGATGTAGTTGTTATCAAAGTAAATATTTTCATGTGTGAGCCTGGGAGGACTCGGACCTCCGACCTCTTCAATGTCAATGAAACGCTCTAACCAACTGAGCTACAGACTCGATGCATGGATTATATCAAATTGGGTAAAATTATTTATCAAACAAATGATTCACGTTCGGACAAAATTTTGTATATCCAATCTCCATAACCTCTATCTACTCGAAATTCGATATCGTTGTTATCATAACGTCTCGTAAATGTAATTCGATAATGCCCCATGTCTGTGTATGCTTTATATGAATCTGAAGTACCAGTGATTACTTTCTGAATCCCGAGGATGTGTTCTTCGAGTTTCTCTACCATTTGAGTAATAGTATTGTGTTTTTGGAAACAAGAAGGTATTGTTCCATCTTGGGTGACATCACGCCACAATTTTAAAGCTTGTTTACGATTGTCAATCCTTTCATCACGAAAATTATGAACATCTTCGTTGATGCTAAAACCAATATAATCCATGGCGACTAACAAATCGGTTAAAGAAGTGGCAATTTGAAGATTATTGGCTTGTTGTGACTTAAGCACCTCTAGTAAATTATTTATCGGTGCGTTTTCTTTTGGCATATTGGTTTAAACGATTAAGAGACGCTGCGGGCGGCGGAATGTTCATTGCTGAAAAGATATTGCTCCCCTCCTTTCTTTTTATTCTTAACGTTATTCCAAAACATATTTCGTTTCTTTTTTTTGGCGGTGAAAGATTCGACCCAAATTCCGGCTTGATTAATGTTTTGGCGCATGTTGGTTATAAAATTTCGGATTCTGGTAAAAAAGTTTAATTGATATTCGTTGATATCGACAATTTGACTAACAACGATATTTTCGACATCTTTATCCAAATTTCCGGTAACTTTGATTAATTTTTGTATTTCAGCCCGTAATTCTTCCAGGGCTCTTTTTAATTCTTTTTGGTGTTGGTTAAATAAGATGTTTTGTTCCTGTTGTAGATGACTTATCTGATTAAAAACTTCTTTTTGGTGATTTTCCGTATTGAATTGGGGTTTATTGAATTCAACTGATTGACCTAAACCCAAAATCCCCCGAAGGGAAAATTTATTGCCACCATCTGGTTTGGGGGCATAATAGGAATCTTGGGAGTCTTTTAAAACTTCGCTACTAAAAATTTGGCCTTTTTTAAGAACTTTGGAATTTTGTTTCCCGATATACCCACCTGCCATAAGGTAATTATATCAAAATTTATTGGATTTAGTACCTTATAAGATAGTTTGAGATAATTGATTTATTTAAGTGATTTTAAATAATCAAATACTTTTTGTTGAGTTAAGAGGTAATAAACCAGATTGGAGTTTTGTTCGAATTGTTTGTTTTTAGCTATTAAACTATCTGCTTCCTCTTTGGTGACGGCTATTTTTTGTTCTTTGGCAATAAAATCAATGGCTAAATTGGTAACCCATTCATTTTTAACTTGAGTTTTAAGCTGATCCTGATACTGTTCTAAGGTTTGATTTTTTGATTTTAAGTACTGATTAACTGTCATCCCGGCCTGGTTGGTTTGATCAATCAAATGGGATAATTTGGCTTCGACATCAGCTTTGATAAGAATCTCAGGAATATCGACTGTGCTATGTTTTATTAGAGAGCCGATGGTTAAATTTAATTTTTTTTCATCTGTTTCTTTACTTTGATTAATATCTTTGACTTCTTGAATATATTTAGAATCTATAGTGGTTTGAGGTAATTCACAGCCGGTTATCTCTACTTCCCAATCCTTTCCAAATATTATTGGTGGATTCAAAATTTTGACCATTGGTTGTATTACGGGGTGCAAATTATATTCTTTAATTTTTTGGCTATAAATTTCCGAGATTAAAGTTGTTAGCACTTCTTCAATAATTTTGGTTTCATCTACGTTTGATTTGACAATATTTAGAGGTACTTTGCCTTTGCGAAATCCTTTTGTTTCGTAATCGGATTGAACTGAAGATAATACTTTTTGATAGGTTGCATCAATATTATCTTTAGCTAACTTTACTGTTATTACAAAAGTTTTGTCTTTGAGTTGTTTAAGATCGGTGGTGTCGGTTGTCATAGGTAGGTTATGATATCATGAATATTAGGAGTTTCTAATGCAAAAAACATTATTTGTTGTATCCAGGTTTATATTTGCCAGTGCTTTGATGGCAGTAATTATGGTTGTATTTTGGGGATTTGTTTTAACTATAAATTCTAATACTGACAGTAAACTAACCAAAACAAATAAAATTAACGATGGAAAAGTTTTGGTGGCTAATTTAAATACTTTGTCTGATAACGATGTTTCAGCCAAAATAGATGAAAAAGTAATTGAAGCAGACGCCAGACCATTGCTAATAAAAGCATATTTGGAAAAATATAAATCACCGTTAGCGCCTTATTCAGATTTGATTTTCAAATTATCGGAAACATACGGTTTTGAATATTATTGGATAGTGGCTATTGGTCAACAGGAGTCGAATCTGTGTAAAAAAATTCCTGAAGATTCATATAATTGCTGGGGGTATGGGATAAATTCAGCCGGTACACTTAAATTTGATAATTATGAGTTGGCACTTAAAAGTTTTGCCGAATATCTAAAAAGGGAATACTTTGACAAAGGTTTAAATACTCCGGAATTGATTATGAAAAAGTATTGTCCTCATTCGAATGGTTCCTGGGCTTACGGGGTAAATCATTTTATTGAGGAAATTGAAACGGGTAAGTTTTAGTAGTTAATATTGAATTTAATGTGTGTAATGGTTTTGTATATTGACTTGTCTTATATAATTTGATATATTAGCCATCAGATCCCGGGGTGGCTCCTCTAAAAAGCATACTCTGGGATTTTTTTGATATGAAGAGAATTATTGATCGAGAAAATTTATTTATTTATACGAATATAATGCATGATTCTATGATTAAAAGACGTCCAGAAAATAGAACAGAACACACATTATGGTGGCTTGGCTATAATGAACAAATGGGTTTGGATATCGTCGATTATGGCGTGTTGTATTTAGCAACTTTAGGTATTGCCAGATTGCAAGGGTGGAATTTTAAACAGATTAACGAGGCGCTAAGTTTTGGAAGAAATATGCGGTCAATGTTCAATGAAGTTTTTTCGAATTTAAATGGATAGTATTTATATGTTTGGGGGTGTAAAAAGTTAGAACTTTGGGATAGAATAGCTTTATGGGAATGATAAACACATCACAATTCAAGCGGGGAATGTATATTATGTTTCACGAAGAACCAAATATAATCGTCGATATTAGTTTTGTCAGCCCGGGTAAAGGAAGTGCTTTTTACCGGACGAAATTGAAATCTTTGTTTACCGGACGGGTGGTGGAATATACTTACAAATCGGGTGAAAAGGTTGAAGAAGTGTTGGTAGAAACTCACGAAGCAGAATATTCGTATTTTGATGGGGCAAATTATGTTTTTATTGAACCGAGAACTTTTGAACAATATTCGGTAGAATCGGATATTATTGGTGATGATAAAATTTATTTAAAGGAAGGTTTGCTTTATCGAATAAAGTTTTTTGATGATAAGCCGGTTGGAGTTACTTTACCTAAAAGTATAGTATGTAAAGTAGTAGAAACTGAGAATTCGGTCAAAGGTGATACGGCTACATCAGCAATGAAAAATGCAATACTAGATACCGGTGCCAAAGTAATGGTGCCGCTATTTATAAAAGCAGGCGAAGATGTTTCGATTAGTACCGAAACTGGAGCTTATTTATCAAGAAAGTAATTATCGACCAATGTCGTCAGTTATTTGAGGTGGGTTGAAATTTATTTCTGTTTGAATTTCTTTATCGATAATATCAAAATTGACCTTGTACTTGTCGGGAATCGATGAATATCCGGTTTGGTCGGGGCCAAGAGGTACGGGGGTGTTAATTGGTGTTGGAGTAGGTTGGCTGACAAGTGGCGGATTTAATTGTCTGATTTTTGTTACAATCAGACTAACGATTAGAAGCCCAAGAGTAATTATGCCAAGAATGACTATTATCCTTAATTTAGGATCTTTTGGTAAATATTTGGCCAATAAATTTTGAGAATTAAGTGATTGTTCCAAAACTGGAGATAAGGGATTATTGGAATTTATATCAGGATTTTGATAATCAGATTCGGTGCTCATTTAGTTAAGAATTTGATAATAGTTAATTTTAAATCAGAAGAGATTTGCCTAAGATAACCATTGGCTTTGTTAATTTCTACTCTGGAATCAGAATAAAAATTAACAAATTTATTTTGGTTTTGGTTTCTTTTAGTGGCGGATAGGGCGTTATTTAAACTGGTGCTAACCAAGTCTGATTTAATAGTCAGACTGTTTATCCATTGCTGGCTTTCCGGCTTTATTTGAGAATCATTTTTAATGTCTTCGGCTACATTTTGAAGTAAATTTAGAGTATGTTGACGGAAATTTATTTCGTGTTGAACCAGTGCTGAGTAAATTACCGGTTGGATTAGGGTGTATTTATTTTTAAAATCTTCAGCCCATTTTTTAAGATCGTCATCATTGTTTATTGAGGGAACGACAATCAATTGTTCACCAAACCAAGCTTCCCATTTATTGATATCAATTTTTATTTTTTCAGTAGCGGTTGGATTTGAGTTTTGGTATTCGTCTAGTAATACACGTAAGGCCTGAAGATAGGCTTTAAGAGTTTTGTTGCGGGCATTAATGGCATCAATAGCGGCAACAAATTTTTCTTTTTGGGTGGTAATAGTGCCGTATTTGGTGTGGACTTGTTTTTTATCAACGTAATTTAGATAAGCTTGATTGTATAAATCGTACTGAAATAAATAGTCTTTCTTGTATTGATCAAAAAGACGGGGAGTTGGTATGGGAATGGATGTGGGAGTAATTGAGGCTGCATCAGTGGCGGTTTGAGCCGAGATGGTGGAATCCTGGGCGTATACAGGGCTGACTAGTAAACTTAAAAACAATAAAAACCACATAATTTAGTGTAACAGATTTTGATTATCTAAGAATATAGCCGCCATCAACAACAATGGTTTGGCCGGTGATATAATCAGCTTTATCTGAAGCCAAAAAGGCTACGATATTGGCGATATCCGCCGAAGTACCCATTCTTTTCCAGGGTATAACGGCGATAGTTTGTTGACGAAGGTCTTCGTTTGGAGCTTGGGCTCCGGGAGTTTCAATGGCGCCGGGAGCAACTACGTTAACATTGATTTTTTTAGGAGCTAGTTCCAGAGCTAGTGCTCGGACAAAACTATTAACTCCACCTTTGGATCCGCAATATGGTACTAAATTCTCAAATCCGACAAAGGAAGCAATTGAAGAAATATTAATAATTTTACTACCTTCTGGCATAATTTTAGCTACTGCTTGATTGGTTAAAAAAGTACCCTTTAAATTGATATCAATAACTTTATCCCAGTCAGCTTCAGTTAATTCTAAAAAGGGTTTAAACGGATAAATACCGGCATTATTAACAAGTACGTTAACTTGGCCAAAATTTTCAATTGTGGTTTTTAACAAATTATCAATATCAGATATTAGCGATATATCGCATTTGATGGCAATACTTTTAGCGCCGGTATTTGTAATTTCTGTAGATACGGTAGTAGCTGATTCAGGATTAATATCGCTTACCACTACATTGTAACCTTCATTAGCCATTTCTAAGGCAATACCTTTGCCAATCCCCTGTCCGGCACCGGTAACAATTACAGTTTTATTATTTGGAGTCATGTTTTTATTAATTTATATCTAAAAAGTATAACAGGAAAATTACTCAATTAGTGCCGCTGAGAGGACTCGGACCTCCACACCTTGCGGTATACGCTCCTAAAGCGTACGTGTATACCAATTTCACCACAGCGGCTTTGGTAATATTTTATCAACAAAACCTGTTTATTGGTCTAATTTATAATAAAATTGATACAATACAGCTTGATGTCCTCGTAGCTCAGTTGGATAGAGCGCTTCCCTTCTAAGGAAGAGGTCGCAGGTCCGATCCCTGCCGAGGATACGAATTTTATCAATGCGCCTATAGCTCAATGGATAGAGTACTAGTCTTCGGAACTAGTGATGAAGGTTCGATTCCTTCTGGGCGTACTCGGGTTGCTAGCTCAGTTGGTTAGAGCAATCGCCTCTTAAGCGATTGGTCGAGAGTTCGAGTCTCTCGCAACCCACAAATTATTGGAAAAGATTATTAAAATATTGAATAATTTTCTCTTTTAGACTTATTTTAGGGCTGTAAATTGTACCCGATCCATACATTGGGGTAATTTCCAGAGGTGGCA
>JAYRQZ010000100.1:0-3274 GCA_041910355.1 Candidatus Woesebacteria bacterium
ATAGTTTGATGATCACCGGGAGAAATGTTTTTAAAAAACTTTTTGGCTTCAGCAGTTTTTTTAACTTCAATAGACATCAGTTCTTGATACTTTTCAGGTGTATAGACTGATTCTGACATAAAAATTTTATAAGTGTAGTCAGGCCCAAGAACCATTTTTAAATTAAGTTCCATTCTTGTCTTAATAACTTGAGAAATACAAATCAGAGCAATATTTTTAAAATTATTTGGTATTAATATCTTTTCTTTGATATTGCATAGGTTTGAACCGATGGTTATGCTTTTATCTTCAATATAAATATCGTTAATCGGAATATTGTTTATAAGTGCAATTTGTTTCATGGCCTGAGCTTCAGTTAATGGTGGCGTGAATTTGCAATTCCAAGCCCAACGACCAGAGAAAATTAATTTGGAAACTGTTTTGTCTTTGTATAATTTGATAGCAGTTTTAAGATTAGATAAACAACTATCGGGTAATGTTCCGTCTTGTTTGATGCCCGTTCCTAATACTATTGCAACATCGTAGGTCATAAATTAGGAAAATTAATTTTATAATCGGAAGGGATTTCAAGTGACTGAAAATTTCCACCATATTTATTTTGATAATCGTTTAACAAGTTTTTTATCGGCCCCAAGAGTTCACGATTCATTATTTTTAGGGCTGTGTGATCTGTTTGAACTGCGTCTTTACCACCCAAAATAATTCCTAAGTCAGAAATAGAAATAGGGTCCTGCTTACCCCAGTCGACTGAACTGCTAGTATAGACACCCTCAACCAAATAAAATAAATTGAACAAAGATCGATATATGCCGTTTATATTTAAAATACTAATTTCAATTTTTTCTTCATTATCACCATGATATTTATGGATTCGGTGAGGATCCGGATAAAGTCCGAACATATTTTTTATAGATAATGTAGCACCATACTCCCCATCTCCTTTTAACTTGGCAAAACTAATAAAATCAGAACCCTTTAAGTCTATTAGTATTTGGGGAATTATTTTGTTTTCGGAAACGCGACCGGACCATAATTCATTAGTGACATTTATATAAGTGACGTTATGTTTAGCCAATATTTTATTTATACCTGTTTTATTCAAAAACCAATCATCCGCGTCTTTGAAAAATTGCCAATGCTGTTTACCGTTTTCCAAATCAGCTTCTTTTGAAGAGAAACTATCCTTGTTTTGTTCAGTATAATATTGATTTCTCCAAAAAGTATAACTTTCAACTAAATATATTTTTGTATTTTTTAATGAATTGAATAATAAATCTAGTACTTTAGCATCTGTGTAAGTTCCATTAAAACAATCAACCCAATTTGGTTTGATAATTACACTATCTGACTTTAAATCCAGAAATTTAATAATTTCATCAAATTCCGATTGGGTATTTATCTTGCCGATAATAGTAGAATCAAGTGTAGTAATCATTTTCTGTTGAAAATATTATGAATAAAAGTAAATGCTTTTTTGATAAAACCAGGTGAGGTAATAGTTTTATACAAAAATCGTTGACGGTCGATATAATCCAATTTACGGTATAAATGCAGAGCTTTATCGTTAAAAGACGAAACTTGAATTTTGATATGTTGATAATTTTTGTCTTTAATTATTTTTTCGGCAAAGCGAACCATTTCGGAACCGATACCTTTATGGCGGTATTTTTCTTCAACTACTAGATTGCAAATTTGGGCGAATTTAGAAAACTTGGAATCGACAGTATCTTTTTCATTTACAAAATTTATTTCTAAAAATCCAACGATTTGATTGTCAATTTGGGAAACAATAATGAACGAAGTGCCATTGTTGATGACATCAGTAAAATGTGATAAATCTGATTCTAATTTATGAGAGGAATTGTAATCGGAATAATAAACTGAATCGAGTTTGGAATGATGGTTTACATAAACAACATAAAGCTTGGTGATCGCTTCAAGATCGTTGATGGTGGCGATAGAAATTACTGGCTTAGTCATAAAGTGGGTCTTTTCAAATGATAATCGGTATTCATTTCAAAATGTTTGGCGATCTGATAGACCAAATCCTCACCTTTTTGGGGGCACATAATATTTAAACCAATAGGGAGACCAGATTTGTCAAAACCGCAAGGTATAGATATGCCGGCTATTCCGGCAATACTTGAAGGCTCAACTAACTGATCCTGTATTTCGCCAAACATTGATTGACCTTCGGTGGCGCCAAGAGGTAAGGCGGTAGTGGGTGATACCGGACTAATCATAGCATCAACTTTTTTAAATTGATTATCAAAATCCTGACAAATTAGAGTTCTGACTTTTTGAGCTTTAAGATAATAAGCATCGTAATAACCGGATGACAGCGAATAAGTGCCCAACATTATCCGCCGTTTGGCTTCAGTACCAAAAAAACCACGATCGTTTCCATATCTAATGCCATCGAAACGGGCTAAATTACTGCTGACTTCCGACCGCTGAAGAATGGTATAAACAGCGACACTGTATTTTGGGTCAAGAACATTATCTAATTCAACAATTTCTGCACCTAATTTTTTTAAAGTATCGGCCGCTTGATAAACTGATGCTTTAACTTCTGGTTGGGTGGCGGGGGGGAAATAAGAAGTGGGTATTCCGATTTTTAAACCGTTAAGATTTTTTAAAAGGACCGGCCGGCGCCAGGGTTTTTCGTCAATACTAGTGGCATCAAAAGGATCGTGACCGGAAATAATTTCCAAAACTGTAGCAGCATCATCAACTGTTTTGCAAATCGGCCCAGGAGAATCGGTGCTGGATTTCATAGCAATAATCCCGTAACGAGATACCCGACCATAAGTTGGTTTAAAACCGACAACTCCACACCATGATGACGGTTGGCGAATTGACCCTGCAGTTTCCGAACCAACAGAAATAACTGACTCGTCGGCACTTATTGCCGCGGCTGAACCACCCGAGGAACCTCCCGGTAGGTGGTTAATATTCCAAGGATTTTTAGTTGGTCCGAAATCAGAAGTTTCGGTGCTGGACCCGTGAGCCCAAGCGTCCATGTTAGTTTTGCCGATAATAATGGCACCGGCTTGAACCAATCTATTGATCGAGGTGGCATTATACTGACCAAGATAATCTTTTAATACATTTGATGAGGCGGTAGTGCGGATTCCCAAAGTACAAAAATTATCTTTAACCGCAATGGGAATACCGCCGAGAGGTAAATTAATATCGACTGTTTCTGCCTGTTTTAAGGCTTCCTTTTCGGTAACGGTAACAAAGGCGTTTAATTTAGGTTCAAGTTTTTTGA
>JAYRQZ010000101.1:0-6719 GCA_041910355.1 Candidatus Woesebacteria bacterium
ATATCCTTTATTTCAAAATTTATCAGTCTTCCGCTATCAAAGCTTAAAATTCCATACGATCCAATAAAACCACCGCTCGGTCTCAATTCACTCTCGTTTTGTAGTAACACCATATAATCGCGTCTTTTCCCGTCAGTTCCAATTATTTCCGGTAAC
Source organism: Candidatus Woesebacteria bacterium (assembly GCA_041910355.1). Classification (GTDB taxonomy): domain Bacteria; phylum Patescibacteriota; class Microgenomatia; order UBA12405; family UBA12405; genus JAYRQZ01. Next base: position 157 of record JAYRQZ010000101.1, read on the forward strand.
ATTTCAATCAATTGGTTGGATTTTTTTATTACCTCTTTTGCTTCACTCAATTGTTCTCTAATTTTTCCCAAATCACCCCTCCACCTATTTGGCACCCAACTCCAATCTCCCGACAATCTTGCTTGTAATAGACTTATATCTGTCTCGGTTTCCGACAAACTTTTATTTAAACTGGTCATCGTTTCTTTCCAATCAGTTTCTTTCTCTTTAAATATTCCATCGTTTAATTTTTCCGACAATTTTATAATATTAATAGACTCCCTACCAACCTTTACTCCCTGACTCAATACTTTCAACACCAACTGATATCTTCTACCCCACAACCACCTGTTCAGGTTCCAATATTCAATTTCTGCTTCCCTTTTATTAATACTGGCTAAGGTTTTGTCAATCAAAATTTCTCCATCTGCTAATTTTTTTTGAACTATCAATTCTTTTACTTTTTTAGCGTTACTAAAAATTTTATAATTCGACGCTCCCCAACCCACAAAAACTATTGTTACTAACCCCCACCATCCTGCCATTGCCCACCACAACCATTTTATCCAAGTTATTTTTTTCTTTCTTGTCGCTTTCTTACTCTCCTCGTTGATTTTTACCTCATCGGTTTTGTTCTCCTCAGTCTTTTGATTTTCTTCTGTATTATCTAACTCTTCAATTTCTGTCACTTCTGGTTCTTTTGCCACCGGTCTACTGTTTGAATTTTTTACAATCAAAGGCTTTATTTCTTCATATTCTTCTTCTATCAATTCTTCCTCTTTTTCCTCTGTTTCCTCTCTCTCTATCATCGATTTTATATCCGAAATTAAAAATTCTTTCTCTTCGTTCTGTTTATTTTCGTCAACCACTACTTCAAATCTTTTTTTATTTATCGTTTCCTTAACCTCTTTTTCTTCTAAATCTTTATCAACAACCTCTTTTATTACATTCAAAACGGGTTGTTTCTGATTTTTACTATTCCTGTTTATTTCATCCGCCTTCGAAAAAAAATACTGCATTGTTTCTTTTACTCCCTCAGAAAACTCTACCTTGGGTTGCCATCTTAATTTTTTCCAATTAATCAACACCTCTTCGTCGTTTGGTAAATCAACATCCATTTCGCTTTCCACCACTTTAAATCTTGTCATTTTCGCTTCATCGATTAACACTTTAGCTATCTCTTCTGATCCGACTCTCCGTCCCCAGATATTAAACACTTCCCCTTCTGTTCCCGACAAAAAACTGGCTCTCATAATCACTTCGATCACATCTTCTATCGCCAATAATCTTAACGCTATATTTCTTTTCGGTAATATCAAGTTTTTGTTTGCTACCGCCAGTTTTATTGCTTCAACTAACCACCCAACCACCCCGCCTTCGTTTTCCATTCCCGGTCCATACACTCCACCAACATTAATTATTCTCCAATTAACATCTTTATTCTCCCATTTTTTATTATCTTTTTTATCATCATTTATTCCCACCAGTGTTAGTCTGGCCTTATCCGTCTCGGCTTTTTTCCAAACATTTTCATCGTTGTTAAAATCAATTACATAATCAACTTTTTCTTTAATATTTTCTAATTCTGTTTCAAAAACAAAATTCTTTAAATCTGCAATCTCTTTTGGATAATCACCTACTCCAATCACTTTAATATCTTTTTTTACCATCATTTCCGCCAATTTACTTGCTCCAAACTTATCTATTCCGTTAATTATTGCTGTTGGCATTCCCAAAGTCATGGTTAATTTTAAAACAAATATGTTCTCTAAACCACCTCGGTAAATATGCGGTTTTATTGCGGTTATTTTTCCAAATCCCTTTGTAATAAATATGTTTAGCTTTGGTAACGTGAAAAAACGTAATAACAGATAATGTAGTTATGTTTTGATATTTTTTAAATTCCATTCAAATAAATACTAATTTTGATCGGGTTTTAATATTTATTAAACGTCATAATCTCTATTTTTAGTCGGTTTTAAATAAAAAAAATGTAATTATAAACAACCCGACAAACTAACAAAATAGTCTAAAATTTAGTGTTGAGTCTTGTACTATACGTAATACGTGATACCTGCCTGCCGGCAGGCATGGCTTGATACTTTCTACTTAATACGTCTCCAAAGATACCATCCCATCATTCCGCAATCCAACGCTTCTGTTATCACCGTTACCCAAGCTGCCGCCATTATTCCAAAAAGGGGGATTAATAAAATATTTAAAATTAGATTAAAAAACAAAGCTATTGCTCCTAATTTCAACAATTCTTTTTGTCCGCCTTCTGAAATTAAACTAAAACCCACCAAATGGCCAACATAAGAAAACAATGCCGCTGTAATCAACACTTTTAATACTGGTACTGATGGCAAAAAACTTTTCCCACCTAAAATTTGAACCATTATCGGCGCCGTTAAATATACTCCAATGATTATCAAAATTGCCCCAACCAACATTATTCCCAAAGATGTTTTGAACAATTTTTGTTTGTCGGTGTTTTTTGCCCCCATTATCGGAAAGATACTGTTTACATAATAATAAGCCGGCTGTAGTAATACTCCGTAAATTTTATATGCCAATCCATACCACGCCACTTGTTTTGATCCCAAAAAATTTTGAATTAACAACGAATCTATTGCCCGGTCATAGGTGGCAAACATCATTAAAAATATTCCCATTGGCCAAGTCATTTGCCACAAATTTTTAATTTCTTCACTCTTAATTCTGCTTATCCTTATTTGCGATAAACCTGATACCAAAAACAATCCGATACCGATACTAACACCTCTGGCAATTAAATAAATCAACATTACCAGCAACAAACTAACACTTCCTCTCCACCACCACAACCAAATTAAAAATGTCAGCGGGAAACATAAATCCATCACTACTTTTAAATCCATTCTCATTTTTGCCTGAAACAACATTTCCAAAAAACCGGCAATCGAAGTTAAAAACACCATCATCAATGCCACCAACGCTTCAGTTCTTATACTCTCTACCCCTTTCCAGTTAAAAATAAACCATACCCCTAATCCAAAAGATATAGTGGTCATTATCAATCTCAAATTAAGTATTTGTTCTGCCGATTTCTCACCGTCTTCCCTAGCTATTTCTCTCACCCCGATAGTTTTAGTTCCAAAATCAGCCAGTGAGTCTAAAAACACAAATAGTGATGAGATTAAAATAAAATTTCCATAATTACTGACACCTAGTTTTCTGGTTAATACACTGGTTGTAATTAAACTAATCAGTACCGTTCCCGCCTTTCCTAGTATCTGAAACACAGTATTATAAATCGGTTTTCTCATCACTCTCTATTCTATCAATCTTCCAATCTTTATATTTTCTTTCTAACGTTCTATCGTTCTAAAGCTCTATCGCTCTAAATTATTCCCAATATTATCGCTAGCAACCAACTATTTTGGGGTAGGGTAATCCAGTAATGATCCAACATTCCTGTAATTATTATTAACCACAACCATATTCCTGATTTTTTAGTATTTATTTTTCTAAATAACAAAATAATAATCAACCACCCCAATATTCCCAACTCCGATCCAATCAACAAAAAAATATTGTGTACCGGCTGCAACCAAAAAAATTTACTGTTTATTTGATACTCCGGTAATCTGACAATAAAATTACCCAAGCCCACTCCGGTCATTAAATTGTTTTTCCACATTTTTATTGCCACTATGTTTAAACTAATTCTTTTGTTTAAACCATCACTATCCCACCCGCCTAAAAAATCACTGGTTTGGTAATTTACCCCAATTAACGCAATTATCAGTATAAATATACCTGTTATTATTAACCCCAACCCCAGCAATCTCTTTTTGTTTTTAATAATTATTTGATAGTTAAACCAAAACAACATCAGTATTGTTAAAACCCAAACCGTTCTACTTCCCGATATTATTATTCCGATTATTCCACTCCAAATCACTACCCACCACCAACTTTGTATTCTTATCTGTTTCTTAAATTTAATCCACCAAGCCAGTGCCACCAACAAAAAGCCGGCCATGCTATTTGGATGCGAAAACGTTCCGTAAGCTCTGATCAAACCTCTGCCAAAAACTGACATCTGGGCAATTCCGATGGTAGTAAAATCAAATCGTCTTTCTCCTAACCAATACCACCAACCACCCAAACTGCCGCCTTTAACTATTTGAGCCACACCTAAAAAACTTTCAATCATAATCCAACAGGGGATTATCGTTTTTAAAAAACTTATTACTAACTTTTTATTTTTCCGACAATATTGATAAAACCACCACCACTGAAATATTCTCAACCATCGGTAAACTGCCACCCCCTTATTCCCAGCCACTAAGATATTTAGTAATACAAAAATAACTATAATTATATTGAGGAATTTTATTTTGTTTGAAATTGGAAATTGGAAATTTGAAATTGATGTTTTACTAATAATCAGTCCTAGCCATAACCAATCAACTAAATAAATCACCACCGATAAATAATCTACTCTTACCCCCAACACTTGGCTCCATTCCGGCCAAAAATGCTTTCCTAGTTGGGTCGGAATAAACAACAAAAATAACCAAAGCCACATCTTCTCCGTTTTGGCAATCAATCGTCCCACGCCCTATCTTACCACGCTAATCCAATTTATAGCATCAAAAGAAATTAAACTATTCCTTTAGTTTGATGACAATATGTCTATCTTCTCCTTCTCCTTCCGATTCTGATATCACCCCATCTATTTCTGATAACGCCATATGACACAGTCTTCTTTCATAAGAACTCATATTAGCCATTGACACTGGATTGCCGGTGGTCAACACTTTTTGCGCCAACCCGTTTACCATTCCCACTAATCTGTCTTTTTGTTCCTGACGGTAATTATTTACATCGAGCAGTATTCTAACCCATTCACCCAATTTATTTTTAACTATCAGTGATAGTATTAATTGAATTGCCGCCAAATTTCTCCCCCGAAAACCAATCAATCCTGCCGGGTTTGAAACTGTTAACCCTACCAACACTTGCCCTTCTTCTCCTTCAACATCTTCTGCAAATGCATTGTCAACCGCAAAATTCATTTTATCAAGCATTTCACAGGTTAATTGTAATATTTTTTCGTTTCTCTCTTTATTTTCCATGCGCCTATTCTAACATAGCTTAGATTCTTCTTTGTTATCTATTTATTTTCAACATTTGCCATATTGTGTATGCTTGTGCCACCCTACCTCTTGTATTTGCAATTTGATTACTAAAATTATTAGACGTTATTGCCTCTACAACACCATTTCTCATTTCTGCCTTTATACCACTTTGATCATATTTTATAATTGCTCCCTCCGATAAAATTCCATGTCGGTTCATTAGAGAATCAAAAAAATCATCAATAGATATTGGCAAACCATCAACTTTTTCTCCTCTCAGCATTTTATAAAAATCTTCTTCCGCTGCGACTGGTCTTAAAAAAGGCATTTTCTCACCATATTTTTCATCAACAACCAAATCCAACTGTGTTAATTCTTCATTTTTCTCGTTCATTAGCTATTTTATCACTGTTTAATTCTTTTTATCCATAGCTCCAACCACCACTTGTTGTCCCAACATCACCAAACTATTTACAAACCAATACAAAAGCATTCCCAAAGAAAAATTCCAACCGATAAATATCGTCATTATCGGCATCATATAAGTTGATTGAGTTCGCATTGCTGACATCATATCATCCTCTTTATCTTTTGTTTCTTTAACCACATTTTCATCTGCTTTTGGTGCGGGCATCATTAATTTCGAGCTAAAATATTGCAACACTCCCGAACCAAGTAACAATATAAGCGGTAATACTACACTTAAACTAAGCCCTTTACCAACAACTCCGGCCGGTGTATCTGATAAATTACTGCCAAAAAATCCAACATCAAATTTAAAATCATCTTTTATTTGAAAAGAGGGGATTAATTGTCTGTTAATTTCTTCAATTTTACCTTTTCCAATTGAATAATTAGTTACCAGATTAAAAGCCGAAAAGAAAATTATTAAAACTGCAATTTGAAGTAATTGGGGTAAACAACCGGACAGGGGATTTATTCCCTCTTCTTTATATAAATCCATCTGAGCTTTAGCTAATTTTTCTTTTTCTTTACCGTATTTCTCTTGCAATTTTTTTAACCGTGGTTGCAAGCTACTCATTTTTTTAGCTGATTTTAAACTAGGTACTACCAAAGGCATTAATATCAGTCTAATCAAAATTGTCACCACAATCACTGACCATCCTAAGTTACCAAACAAATAATAAAATCCGAATAAAGCGTTTACAAATGGTGCTATCAATAAATTCATTCGCTATTTTAGCAAATCTATTCTGCCTTTTCCCCAGGGGTTACATTTCAACACTCTTTTGCCAGCCAATATTAGCCCTTTTATTACCCCGTATTTCTCTACCGCCTCGTAAGTATATTCACTACATGTCGGTATCATCCGGCAATAATATCCTCGGGAAATATGTTTTTTATAAAATTTAATTATCCTTAATACTATTTTTTTCATTGTTTCTTATTACTTCAAATACTTTTTTAACTTCAACATTCACTTCATCAAATTTC
>JAYRQZ010000102.1:0-2783 GCA_041910355.1 Candidatus Woesebacteria bacterium
ATATTTCAATAGCTAATCCAGCTAATTCTTTGGTTAAAACCTTGAATGATTCCGGAATTGCTGGTTCGGGAATTGGTTGACCTTTGATTATCGATTGAAATGCATGAGTTCTACCTTCGATATCATCAGACTTAATAGTTAACATTTCCTGTAAAGTATGTGCAGCTCGATGGGCTTCAAGAGCCCAAACCTCCATTTCTCCCAAACGTTGACCACCCATACGGGCTTTACCACCCAATGGTTGTTGAGTAACTAAAGAATAAGGTCCGGTAGACCGAGCGTGGACTTTATCGTCAACCATGTGAACTAATTTGACTATATAGCCAATTCCAACAACGGCCTTTTGATCGTAAGGATCGCCAGTGCGACCATCAAATAACTGAGTTTTACCGGAAACGTCGAGACCGGCAGCTTTTAATTCTTCAGCAATCTGATTTTCAGAATATTTTTCAAAAACTGGTACAGCATATTTTTTATTTAGATGATAGCCGGCATAACCGAGTGTTACTTCCAGAATCTGACCTAAATTCATACGGGCAATAACTGACAATGGCGACATAACTAGGTCGACCGGTGTTCCGTCTTCTAATCGGGGCATATCATATTCCGGCATTATGCGACATATTACACCCTTGTTACCATGTCTACCGGCAATTTTGTCTCCTTCTTGAATCCGTCTAATTTGGGCAACATACACTTTAACAACTTTATTAACACCAGGATCAAGTTCATCACCTTTGTCTTTGTCAAGAATATCAACCTTGATAACTACTCCACCCTCACCATTAGCAACCCGAAGGGAAGTATCTTTTACTTCTCTAGCTTTTTCGCCAAAAATGGCACGGAGTAATCTTTCTTCAGCTGATAGCTCTTTCTCACCTCTTGGTTCTACTTTGCCAACTAATATATCGTTTGGTCCAACTGTGGCACCAATCATAACAATACCATCTTCAGTGAGTTTGGCTAATTCTGCTTCGGAAACATTGGGTATATCTTTGGTTAATTCTTCGCTGCCTAATTTAGTTTCAACAACATTAGCAACGTTTTCGTAAATTTGGATACTGGTGAGAATGTCGTGTTTTACCAGACGATCGGAAATTAAAAATGAATCTTCATACGACAATCCATCAATCGAAGCGTAGGCGACAAGTAAATTTCGACCAATTGACAATTCGCCACTATCGGTCGATGGACCATCAATGACCACGTCACCTTTTTTGACAATATCACCGACGTTGACAATAGCTTTCTGGTTATAGCAAGTACCATAAGGTGAAGTCCTAATGAATTTTGCCGGATAGTATGTCTCAGTTTTTCCGTCTAAAGATATTTCGCTATGATTACCAACTGAACCTTTTTCAAGTTTTTTGTCTAAACTAATGATAACTTTTTCACCATCAGCATAAGTCACCTTACCAGAATTATTGGCTAATATTGTCCGACACATAGCGGTTGCAATAGATGTTTCCATACCGGTACCTACTATTGGTGCGGTCGGAGTGACTAACGGAACTGCTTGGGTCTGCATATGTGAACCCATTAATGCCCGAGTAGCATCATCGTGATCTACAAATGGAATAAGTGAAGCTGATGCTCCAACTATCTCGTTGGGAACTAAATCTATGTAGTTTACTGAATCAACCGATCCTTCGATAAATTCACCTTGATATCTGATCGGAACCCAATCAGCAACTATATTATTATCTTTATCGATTTTTACTCCCAAATGAGTAATACAAGAATTGTATTCATCGTAAGCATCAAGATAAACTACATCGTCTGAAATTGAATATTTTTTACCAACTTTGGTTACTTTTCGGAAGGGGGCTTCGATAAATCCATATCTATCAACATTAGCATAAAGTGCCAAATAAGTAACCAAACCAATATTTGGACCTTCCGGAGAACGAACGGTGCATATCCGACCATATTGGCTACTGTGAACGTCTCGGATAGAAAATGCTGCTCTTTCGCGGGTTAAACCACCTATACCAATGACTGTTACCCGTCGAAGTAAATCGATTTCTGATAAGGGATTAGTCTGATCAAGTATGGCTGAAAGTTGGTTGCTGCGGTAAAAAGTATTTAGTGAAGAAATTAGTGGTTGAGGATTGATCATCTGGCTGGGAAGTGGTTTTTCTTTGGTGGAAATTAATGACATTCTCTCTTTGACCATTCTCTCAAACCGGGCCAGAGCCGGTCGAATAGCGATTTGAGAAACAATTTCACCACAGCGGCGCAAGCGTCGATTCGCCAAAGAATCAATATCATCAAGACGGGTGACTTCACCTTTTTGTAGTTGAATTAAGTATTTGACGGTGGCAATTAAATCTTCTTTTCTTAAAACCCAATTTGATTTATCCTCATCATTAAACTTAAAACCAAATTTTTTATTTATTTTATAACGACCAACATTACCGAGTTCGTAGGTACGAATATCAAAAAATCTTTCAGTGAAAAATTTTTGAGCGTTTTCTAATACTACCGGTTCTCCGGGTCGCAATTTACGATAAAATTCAAGAATTGCTTCCTCTTGAGTTTTAGTTGGGTCGGCCTGGATGGTGTAATTAATAAAATCAGAGAATTCAACCTCCATCTGCTTGTCAGTTAATTGACAGGCAGCACGCAAAATTATTGATGCCGGGAATTTCTTTTTTCGGTCGATACGGGCAAAGACAACATCTTTTTTACCGATAAAAAATTCTAACCAGGAACCACGGACAGGGCGAATTTCGGCGTTGAATAAAGATTTGCCTGTTGAAGGATCGTTTTCGCCAGTGAAA
>JAYRQZ010000103.1:0-3752 GCA_041910355.1 Candidatus Woesebacteria bacterium
CAAATGGCCAATGGTGATGCCCGTCAAGCCATTACTATGATTGACAATGCTTTTACCTTGTATGGCAAATTAGATATCGAGTCATTAAAATCCACTCTCCAAAATTCCTATTTAAGGTTTGATAAAAAAGGTGAAGAGCACTACAACACCATTTCTGCTTTCATCAAAAGTATGCGGGCTAGTAATGTTGACGCTGCCCTTTATTATCTGGCCCGGATGGTTGAAGCCGGTGAGGATCCCAAATTTATAGCCAGAAGAATGGTAATTTTTGCTTCTGAAGATATTGGTATTGCCAATTCATCGGCTCTGATGTTGGCTAATCAAGTATTTCAGGCAGTAACTCAAATCGGTTATCCCGAATGTGCCATCAATTTAGCCCATGGGGTTGTTTATTTAGCCAAGTCTCCCAAAAATCGTTCCTGTTACGACGGTCTTCGCAGTGCCCAAGCCGATATCCGAACTTTTGGCAATCTCCCTATTCCTCTTGAGCTTCGTAATGCCGTCACCAAATTAATGGAGGATGTTGGTTATGGTAAAGGTTATGAAAAATACACCACCAAAAGTTTATTGCCAGACAAACTCAAGGGGAAAAAGTATTTTAAAGAAATAAAAAAATAATCTAATTTATTAATAAGTCATCAATCCTATATTTTTTGGTCCCTCAAAATCAAATTCAGTTCTTTTATACCTTATATTATTTTGGTTTAAAAAACTTCCGATTTCATCAAGCAATGCTTCCCGTCCCAATCTTTTATTTCTATCCCAAAAATTACAGCAGGGGATAATAATTATTGGTCTTTTCACAGCCGACAACACCACTTCTCTAGTTGCTTCATCCGGATGCAATCCCACAATAAGATCATAATATTCTGCCATATCAGCCGTATATATTTCTTTTCTTGATTTTACTCCTACCAATGTATATCCTCTCGGATCAATCACTTCCGCTTGGTAATTATATTTTTTATTTAATAATCGACTCAACATTCCCTGTCCACCAGCAACATCGGCAATATATTTTATTTTGTTACCGTAAGTTGCGTAAATAAAATCTGCCACCGCTTCAAATCTCTTGGGATCACCATGAAAATGGTGTCCTCTGATATTTCCCTTTTTGGTGCTCATAATTATTTTAAATTAAAATCAATCTGTTTTGATATGATTATTAATAGTATATGGTCACCCATATTATCATCTTTATTTTATCTTTTATTGGTATTTGGCTAGGTTCGGGGGTAGTTGTCAAATCGGTCGAAAAACTGGCCCGAACTCTGAATTTATCTTCTTTTTCAATCTCCTTTGTTTTACTCGGAGTGTTTACTTCAATTGGTGAAATATCAGTAGGTGTCAATTCTGTCATTCAAGGAGATCCGGAAATTTTTGTCGGTAATTTAATTGGTGGTTCGATAGTTCTTTTTATGTTGGTAATTCCACTTTTAGCCATTCTAGGTCATTCAATTAATGTGCCCATCGAATTTAGGAGTGCCAATTTACCCGCATCACTTCTAGTGGTCGGTTTACCGGTGCTTATGGCTATGGACAGCAAAATTACCAAAGTTGACAGCATCATTCTTTTAATCTCTTTTGTATTTTTGTTAATTAATGTCGAAAAACAAAAAGGTATATCCGAAAAAATTAAATCAATAAATTCTTACTCGATTTCAAAATTATTTGTTGATATTATCACCATTATTCTGGGTGTAACCGTTATTTTCGTTTACAGTAAATTTGTTGTTGACCAAACGCTTTATTTTTCTGATCTGCTAAAAGTATCACCATTCCTTATTAGTTTGATAGTTGTTTCAGTTGGTACCAATATTCCCGAATTGTCACTAGTCATTAGGTCTGCATTTATTAAAAACAAGCAAGTGGCTTTTGGAGATTTTATTGGATCGGCAGTTTTTAATACATTCTTGGTTGGATTTTTATCAGTAATATACGGCAAAACTGTATATCTAACCAACAGCTATCTGGTCAGTTTATTCTTTTTAATTGCCACCTTGGCTATGTTTTATATATTTGCCAAGAGCAAACATTCCATCTCCCGCACCGAAGCTATCGCTTTGTTAATTTTGTATGGTTTATTTTTATCAACCGAATTATCTTTACATCAAAAAATATTCACTTTGTTTGTCAAATAGCACCAACAGAATAAGTTTTTCAAAAGATTTTATTTTTTTAATATTATTTACATGGTGGTGCAACAAAAGTGACTTAATTTCTAAAATATCAGTATATTTGCATTCTTATAAAAAAGTTATATACTACTGCCATAAATTAAAAATTCGTTTTTTCCTAGCCCCAAATATCTTATATGATAAAAATAGGTACCATCAGAAAATTATCTGCAATTATCGCTAATTTTTCTCTCCTATTTAATTCATTAATTCCCTTTTTGGTGGCAATCCCACCGACCTACGCCCAAGAAGCGACTCCAACCGAAGTTGCTCAAATTGTCCCCACTCCTGAACCCCAACCAGTTGCCGTGGTCGAATCAACTCCTGCTCCCGAAGCAGTCGCTACTCCTGAAGCTCCGGTTACTCCGGAACCAACAATTGAAATCACCCCCACTCTCGAACCAACAGTAACCTCCGAAATTACTCCCACCATTGATTTAATTCCAACAGTTACTCCAATCAATTCTGCAGTTGGCAGTGTTACCCCATCTCTTGAAGCCACTCCGGTTCCCACCGATACACCTGCAAATACTGAGCCTGTCGAAGTACCTGCCATTGAAAAAGTATGTTTGTCAGATCAACAGATTAAAGATACTGTGAATGAAGATTGGACCATAGATTCAGCCAATAATACCGCTGAAACCAAAAACAAAGTTGCCCTCGGAGTCCGATATGTTTTCCCTTCCGATAACAAAGTTTCTGTAACTTTCAAATGTCTCCCTGCCGACGAATCTCTTCGCACTTCTCTAAAAATCCAACAAATAAAATCAACTGATTTAAAACTCCCTGACACTATTGGCGATGTCGCCGAATTTGCTTACGACATTACTACCGGAATGACCGATGGTACTTTTGAATACGATGTCACTTTACCCAAAAAGTCCGATCAAACTGCTGAAGTATCCTACATTGAAAAAACCCTTGATGATGCCAAAAATAACGAAATCAAAATTAACGAAATAAAACCAATTGAAGAATCCAAAGTCGAACAACAATCAGATGTGGTTAAAGCAGTTTCTCTCGACCATTTCACAATTTTTATTGCTACATACAGTTCATCAACTTTTACAACCACTAAGACAATATATGCACAGGGGGAAACTGTTTATAGTAACGCAACGGGTTTAACAGACAACAATAGCACTTATTATCGAATCGACATAATTAATCCCAGTGGATCATCAATATCAAATAGTGGATGCAGTCGAAGAATAACAAGCTTAAGTCACCAATATACAACCAGTATTTCAAATCCAATTGGTACTAACTGGAAAGCCGAAATTACCAAATATTCCAGTAGTAATGATTGTAATAATAAAACCAACAAAACTGACACAGGTACTGCAATTTTTGAATTAACCGGGCCTTTACCAACCGCTACCCCCACCCCCGTGCCGGGTGTTGTAGCCAATCCTTCTTTACCTCAAGCCTGTGGTTTAGATATTGCCTTAGTTTTGGATGTATCTGGCAGTATTGATGCAACTGAACTTGGTCAAATGAAAAGCGCTTTCAAAACTTTTGTCGATGCCTTAAATGGCACTCCAACTCAATTTTCAGTGACTCAATTTAGTACTA
>JAYRQZ010000104.1:0-2118 GCA_041910355.1 Candidatus Woesebacteria bacterium
AAAACGTCATTCTAACGACAAGCAGTAGTGTGTTTATTATTTTTTGTTGATTGGTAGATAATAATTTGTATTTGAGCTAAAATATCCTGTTTCAAGTAAACCATTGCCCCGTCGTCTAATGGTAGGACAGCAGCCTTTGGAGCTGTTTACTGTGGTTCGAATCCATGCGGGGCAACAATGTACAAGGTCTATGTTCTAAAAAGTGAGATTACCGGTAAATTTTATACTGGTTTTACAAATAATTTAGATAGAAGGATTAAGGAACACAATTCAGGGCGCGGTGGTCGGTTTACAAAATTAAATAAATCATTAACTTTAGTTTATTTTGAAGAATATGAAGAAAGAAATTTGGCTATGAAAAGAGAAAGAGAGCTGAAAACTAGCAAGGGTAGATACTTTGTTAAGAAGATTGTGGGACAGTCCGTCAGTTGACGGATTTACTGTGGTTCGAATCCATGCGGGGCAACAAAAAAATATGATTTGGGACAAATATTTTTGGTGTTAGAATTGATGATGGATTATAAAAAGTTATCACTGGATAAACATTTTGCTACTAAAGGAAAAATTGAAATTTCCAGTAAGTTTGGAAAAGTTAAAACTCGAGATGATTTAAGTATTGCCTATACGCCCGGGGTGGCAGCTGTATCGTCATATTTGGCTGAAAATCCTAAAATGGCAAAAAATTACTCGATAAAAGGAAATACAATAGCGGTTGTGTCGGACGGATCGGCAGTTTTGGGCTTGGGTAATATCGGGCCATTAGGAGCTTTGCCGGTGATGGAAGGTAAAGCGTTGTTGTTTAAGGAATTTGGCAATGTTGATGCTTATCCGATTGTTTTAGATACTCAAGATACCGAAGAAATAATCAAGACAGTCAAAGCAATTTCACCTACCTTTGGTGGGATAAATTTGGAAGATATTTCGGCACCGAGGTGTTTTGAGATTGAAGACAGGCTTAAAAATGATTTAAATATACCGGTAATGCACGATGACCAGCATGGAACGGCGATAGTAGTTTTGGCGGCAATTATTAATTGTTTAAAGTTAACTAAAAAAGAAAGTAAAAATATAAAGGTAGTGATTGCCGGAGCCGGTGCAGCTGGAACAGCGATTGCCAAATTGTTATATTTATACGGAATAAGTAAGATTTATGTTACTGACACTAAAGGGGTTATATCTAAGGAAAGAACGGATTTAAATAAGGAGAAATTATCGTTATTGGAATTTACAAATACTGAAGGCTTGTCAGGAAGTTTGAATGAGGTGATCAAGGATGCTGATTTCTTTATCGGTGTTAGCGCTCCGGGTATTGTTACAGTTGATATGGTTAGATCAATGGCCGATAAGCCGGTGGTGTTGGCAATGGCAAATCCAATACCGGAGATAATGCCTGAATTGGCAAAGGAAGGTGGTGCCTATATTATTGGAACGGGCAGATCTGATTTTCCCAATCAGATAAACAATGTTTTGGCATTTCCGGGAATATTTAGGGGCGCTTTGGATAATGGTGTGGTAAAAATTACAGATAAGATAAAAATGGCAGCTGCACAAGCAATTGCAGATTATGTGTCAAAAGATAAACTTGGGGTTGATTATATTATTCCGTCACCTTTAGATAAAAATGTGTCTTTGGTTGTTGCAGGAGCGGTCAAATAATTTTATTTATTAACTAGGTCTTTGTGGAGTTTAATTAACCTTTTTTCAATGTCTTTAATAGCAGCGATCAATTGATCAATTTCTTGATTGTCATCAATATTGTCTTCTGATATTTCCTTAACGTCAGATTCTAAGTCCTCTACGTCTTCCTGTATATCATCGACATCTTCCTGAATAATATCTATATCTTTTTCGACACCTTGAATACTTAGAGTATTTTTGTTTACGGTCATTTGGATGAAGATAGCCAAATAAATTGCTTCGAGTGATACTAGTGTTGTTAAAATGAGTAGTATTTCATCGATAGAAACGTTAAACAATCTAAGTAAAAAAATTCCGACAAATAATAGAGTGTGAATAATAATTGAAATTGGTGTGCCAATCCAACCGGTTAGCTTTTCTGATATTTGTTCCAAATATTTCATATATTTATTAACGTTAGTAAAAGTTGTGAATCAGGCG
>JAYRQZ010000105.1:0-3362 GCA_041910355.1 Candidatus Woesebacteria bacterium
TACCGGTCTTTTAGAAAAACTAAACCGCACTGAACTTGAAGGAGTAATCGGTCATGAGTTATCTCACATCAAAAACTATGATATCCGATTAATGACCATAGTCAGTATTTTAATTGGTACTTTGTCGATACTTATTAATATCTCCTCCCGCTCTTTCTTTTGGGGAGACCGCGACCGTGATCGTAATAGTGGGGGACTATTGGCAATTATTGGCATACTGATGATTATTTTTGCTCCAATTATCGCTCAATTAATCCAATTGGCCATTTCCCGTAGACGTGAATTTCTTGCCGACGCATCCTCTGTGATGCTAACCAGACAACCCAGTGGATTGATTTCAGCCTTAGAAAAAATATCTCAGGATCCAAATATATTAGAAACTGCCTCCACTGCTACCGCTTCACTTTATATCAACAACCCATTTAAAGGCAATAAAATTGCTTCTCTTTTTTCTACCCACCCTCCCGTTAGTGAACGAATTAAAGCCTTAAAAGCAATGATGTAATAACCGCATTTTGTTAGTATATTTTCTATTTGACCCACTTTACTTCAATTGAAAATTATATTTTCCTATTTGATAATTGACTATGTCTTTTGTTCATCTACATTTACACACCGAGTATTCTTTGCTTGACGGGTTGCCGAAAATAAAGAAATTATTGTCCGCCGTCAACGAAATGGCGATGCCAGCCTGTGCTATCACCGATCATGGCAATATGTACGGCGGAATTGAATTTTACAAAGCCTGTAAAAAAAACAATATCCAACCAATTATCGGTTGTGAAATGTATGTTAGTTCAAAAAGTAGAACCGAAAAAACCAGCCAAAACCGTAAAAACAATCATTTGGTGTTGTTAGCCAAAAACGAACAAGGGTACAAAAATTTAATGAAACTGGTTAGCCTTAGTCACCTGGAAGGTTTTTATTATAAACCCAGAATTGATTGGGAATTGTTAGAAAAACATCATCAAGACTTAATTTGTTTAAGTGGTTGTTTGCAGGGTGAAATTTATTCCCAACTAGTCGATGGTAATTTTCAATTAGCCAAAAATATCGCCATTAAATACCAACAATTGTTTGAAGACGACTATTATCTGGAAATTCAGCGGCATCAAATAAAAGAGCAAGATAAGGCCAATAAAGATCTGATTAAAATCAGCCGCGAACTTGGTATTCCCTTAGTTGCCACCAATGACGTTCACTATTTAAAAAAAGGAGATGCTTTTGCTCAAGATGTTTTGGTGATGATTAATACACAAACAACTGTTAATTCCGCTAATCGTCTTTCAATGGCTGACAATCCTGATTATTATCTTAAAAGTCCCGATGAAATGAAATCATTATATGCAGATTATCCCGACGCCATCGAAAATACGCTCAAAATATCTCAAAAATGCCAATTGGAATTAGACATTGGCAAATGGTATTTCCCTAAATTCAATTTACCTAAAGATAAAACTGCCGAATCTACTTTAACTGAAATGGTTTACTCAAGTGCTCACGAACTATATGGAGAAATTTCAGCCGAAATTAAACAACGACTCGATTACGAATTAGATCTAATTTGCTCCAAAGGCTACGCTAGTTATTTTTTAATAATGAGAGATTTTATCGAATGGTGTGAAAATAATGATACACCAACCAATACTAGGGGTTCAGCTGGTGGTTCACTAGTATCATATGTATTGGGCATCGTTACCGTTGATCCTTTGGTATACCAATTACCGTTTGAAAGATTCTTAAACAAAGACCGACCATCACCACCTGATATAGACCTTGATATTGCTGACGACAAACGTCAAAGTATGCTTTATCATATTATCGATCAATACGGCAAAGATGCTGTTGCTCAAATCTGTACTTTCGGTAGAATGATGGCCCGCGGTGCAGTTCGCGATACAGCCCGCGTGTTAGGTTATGAATATGCTATTGGCGACCGTATCAGTAAACTTATCCCCATGGGATCCCAAGGATTTCCCATGTCAATAGATAAAGCTCTAAACACTACCCCCGATTTAAAAAATTTATATGATACCGACGTTGATGCTAAAAAAATATTAGATTTTGCTAAACAAATTGAAGGTTGCGCCCGCCATATTTCAGTTCACGCCTGTGCTATAGTAATTTCTCCAACAACTATAAATGATTTTTCTCCGACACAACAGGAAACCGGCGGCGACAAAACTATTACTCAATATGAAATGCATGCCTGTGAAGATGTCGGACTGATTAAATTTGATATTTTGGGTATTCGCAACTTGTCATTTTTAGGTCAGGCAGTAGTGAATATCAGAAAAACTCAAAACATAGACATTAATCTCCGAAAAATTCCCCTTGATGATAAAAAAACTTTTCAAATGTTATCACAGGGAAACACGATGGGTGTATTTCAATTAGCCGGAGAGGGGATGACTAAATGGCTAAAAGAACTAAAACCATCACGAGTTGATGATCTAATGGCTATGGTAGCGCTATACCGACCCGGCCCAATGGCTATGATTCCCGAATACATCAGCCGGAAAAACTCACCTCAAAAAATAACCTATTTTGACCCAAAAATGGAAAAATACTTAAAAAATTCCTACGGACTTCTAGTATATCAGGATGATTGTTTGTACACTGCAATTGAACTTGCCGGATACAATTGGGTTGAAGTCGACAAATTTAGGAAAGCTATCGGCAAAAAAATACCCGAAGAAATGGCAGCCCAAAAGGACAAATTCATTTCCGGCTGTATCAACAATGGTTATACCAAAGAAAAAGCCGAAGAAATATTTAGCTACATCGAACCGTTCACATCATACGGTTTTAATAAAGCTCACGCCGCTTCCTACGGGATGTTGGCTTACCGAACTGCATATATGAAAGCTAATTATCCGGTTGAGTATATGTGTGCTCTATTAACAGCTGAAGCCGATGATATTGAAAAAGTCGGCGCCGGTATAGAAGAATGCCGTAATATGAAAATTATCGTATCTTCTCCCGACATTAATCTTTCCAGTAAAGGTTTTACCATGGAAACTAACGAAAAATCACTGGAAAAACTGTCGATTCGGATTGGTTTTGACGCCATAAAAAATGTCGGTGATGCAGCCATAGATAATATTATTATTAACCGGGAAAAGGATGGTCCTTTTCGAAATTTTACCGATTTTTGTCTTCGGGTAAGTGGTCAAAAAGTAAACAAACGGGTTCTAGAAAGTTTGATTAAAGTAGGTTGCTTCGATCAATTTGGGGAAAGAAATTCAATCTTAGCTGCTATTGACGAAATCAGAAATATTGCTGAAAAAGTCAATGATAAAAAAAATTCGGGTCAATTTGGTCTTTTCGATACCAAAAATTCACCCAATCTTCAAACAATA
>JAYRQZ010000106.1:0-3228 GCA_041910355.1 Candidatus Woesebacteria bacterium
ATTTGTAAACATATGTTTAAGGTAGTAAAGGTTCTAGAATGTTTTTAATTTTTCCAAATAATCCACCAAAAGAATTTTTGGATTTTTTAGTATTTGATGAATTATTATTAGCCGGTAAATCTAAATTATACATAAGTAATCCGACAGAACTGGTGTAACAAGGATTGATAATGTCGTCAACAATACCGCCTAGTTTGGGAGGACTGGCAATCCGAAGAGGCAAGGGTATTATTTTACTGCAAATATCCTTGGCATTAATAGTCAATGAACCACCTCCGGTAATTACAATTCCAGCCGGAATGGAATTGGAGTAACCGCTATTGTCGATTTGATCATAAAGTATGGTAAAGAGTTCTTCGAGTCTTGGCTTGACGATGCCGTTAATAGCGGTTTGAAGTGATATTTTATGTTTTTCTTCGGATAGTATTCCGAAATATGAGAAATCAACTTCGTCTTCATATTTTTTACTTTCAGATACTTTAGCTAATTTAAGTTTTATTTTGTCGGCTTCGTCAAGAGATAATCTTAGGCCAATTGCCAAATCATTGGTAACGTTATTGGCTCCGATAGGTATAACAGAAGAAAAAACCGGTGAACCTTCGGTAAAAATAGTGAGCGAAGTAACACTGCCGCCAATATCAATTAATGCTACCCCTAGTTCTTTTTCGGTGTCGGTAAGAGCAGCTTTAGCAGTAGCTAAGCCAGAATATACCAATGAATCAACTTTAATTCCGATTTCATCAAGACATTTTGATAAATTTTTCAAACTTGAGGTTGAGGCTAAAATTAAATGAGATTCTAGTTCAAGGCGGACACCGTTCATTCCAACCGGGTCGACAACGCCGTCTTGCCCGTCAACAGTAAAGCGACGAGGAATAGTATGTATTATTTCTTTGCCTGCGGGTAAAGAAATTGCTCTGGCGGCATCTATTACTCTTTCAATATCGTTTTCGATAATTTCACCGTTTGGATTGCTGATAGCAACAACGCCCTGTGAATTTAGTGATTCGATATGGGGCGCATTGATGGAAATGGCAGCATTTTTTATTTGAAAACCTGCCATTCTTTCTGCAGATTCAATACTTTGAGTTATAGTTTGAGTTGCTTGATCCAAATTAATTATCTGTCCTTTACGAAAACCAAGTGCCGGAATAGAAGTGACAGCAACTACGTTAAACCGGTCTTCAATTTCAAAATATTGACCAATTATTGTAGTTACTTTAGTAGTACCGATATCAATACCACTAATTATTTTAGAGTGTTGCATTGGGGCGGCTTGAGCTTAAATCAATAAAATAAATTTGTTTTCCTTTAATATTAGCTATTTTTATCAAATTTTGTAAGGCGGTAACTTGACTAAGAATATTTTTTTGAGTGGTAAAAACAACCGGGAAACTATATCCGTTTGATTTTTTAACATAAAATTCAATTTCGTTATCAAAATCTCTTATGTTCATTTGGTAAGGTTTAATATTTGCTTGTTGGAGTAGAGATAATAAATTAGTTAGGTCTTTATTTTTTGCCGAAACAGGATTGATGTATGAAATATCTGAATTTAAATAGTAAGCTATCTCAAATACTAAAATTAGAAGCGGTAGTAAACAATAAATGTTTTTAAATAGTTTCATGGATGAGTTTTAATAATAGATTGGGTTGGGTTTTTATGACCGAATTTGATTTAACGGATAGTTCAATTAAACTAGTTATTGAAGAAATTAGGATCTTGGGAGTAATTTGATTTTGATTTAAAATAATTATTTTTTCAGACAATTTACTTTTTAGCCATTGAGCATTAAGTAATTGTTCGTTTTGTTGAGCAAAAGGAATAGGAATTAAAATTGCCTTTTTGTTTAAAGTGTAAAGATCAAGACAATTATTTGCTCCCGCCCTACCTATTATTAAACTGGCGTTATTAAGCACCCAGCCAATATTTTGATCATCTACGTAGTCAACCGGATGGTAATTGGGATATTTTTTAGCAATATTGGTATTATTAATTTGTTGAAAACCTTTGGGTCCGGTCTGGTGGATGATGGTATATTTTGAAAGCAGTGGTAAACTTTCTAAAATTATATTATTGATAAATTCTGACCCCCGACTTCCACCAGTAATATAAATAAGTTGTTTTTTTCTTATCTCAGATATCAAGTGTGAAAAAATGGTTGAGGTGTGATTAAAAATTTCAGATCGGACTAAGTTACCGGTTATAGCAATTTTCGATGGAGGCAGTATATGGTTAACGTTTGATTCCTCGAAAGTTAAGGCGACTTTATTAGCAAAAAAAGAGTTGATCCGGGTTGCCAGGCTGATAGTGATAGTTTGCTCGTGTGTAATTGATGGTATTGAAAACATATAAGAAGCAATTATTACTGGTACTGATACATAACTTCCAAATGAGACGGTTATATCCGGTTTAATTTTATTAAACAAGATAATTGACTGGATAAACCCTAAAAAAATTTTGGGAATACTAAATAGAGTTAATAGCAGTGAATTCCGGTGGTACTTGCCGCAGGATATGTGGTGAAAATTTTCTTTTAATCGGGGGATTATTATATGTTTTAAATGGGTATCGTTTTGAGAAATATTTCCGATGTAATGAATCTGCCAGTTGAAATTTCGGTCAGAGTTTAATTGCTTAATAAGTTCAATGGCTGGAGTGTGATGAGCGCCGGTGATGATGATAGTCTTTGTAATTTTCACGGTTATTTGAGTATACCAAGTTTGTGTGATGCTTTTGGATATTGTAAACGATTCCCAGTGCGGACATTAAAGTTATTAATGATGATCCGCCGTATGAGATAAGAGGCAAAGGAACTCCGGTCAAGGGAATTATGGCAACGACTGCGGCCATATTTACCAAACTTTGAATAGCTATCCAGCTGGCAATACCAATTACTGTCAATGATAAAAACGAATCTTTTGTTTGAAGACTAATTTTGACAATTTGATTAACTAAATAGAAATAAATATAGACAATAAAACAAATTCCCACAAATCCGGTTTCCTCGCCAATAACAGCCAGAATTGAGTCAGTTGATATTTTGGGAATAAATGAATATTTCTGATCAGAGTTGGCCAAGCCTTTACCTAGCCAATGACCGGAAGTAAGACCAAGTATCATTTGATTGGAATGATATGAAGTAGAGCTTTTTGGATTGTCGAAATTGATAAGCGAATTTAATCTAGCCCGCCGATACGGAGAAGAAATGATTAGAGACATTCCAA
>JAYRQZ010000107.1:0-7694 GCA_041910355.1 Candidatus Woesebacteria bacterium
ATAATTTGTTTTGACATACTACAAGTGTAGTAGATTAAATTACAAAGTCAATTGGTAGTCTTGTTATAATTTAACAATGAAAATATGGTTTGTAAGGCACGGAGAAGCAATGGATGATGTTAGAAACGAATACGGTGGATGGCATGATCCAGAATTGTCGGAAAAAGGATTGTTGGGAGCAAAAACCGTAGGAAATAAATTGATTAAAGAAGGAATAAAGGTTGAAAAGATTTTGTCATCTCCTCTTAAAAGAACCCGACAAACTGCTGATGTTATTGCAACTGTTTTTGGCTTACCAGTTGAAGAAAATGTTTACTTGAAAGAAAGAAATTCATATGGACTATTGTGTGGATTAAATAAAACTGAAGCGAAAGAAAAATATCCAGAATTGGTAGGGGCTTATGAAAATAAACAACCGGTGCTGGGATACGAAGATTATGATTTTTTTATGACCAGAATTAAGATGTTGATTGAAAAACTAGGAAAATATCAAGCTAATATAATAGCGGTAACACACGGTAAAGTATTGTCGGTAATTCTTAGTGAATTTTTAGGTAAAAAACCGTCTAATCTGGATGATAATTGCATTATTGAAGCTGAAATAAATGACGATAAACTAACGCTAAAAAATACTGTTGGGGTGGAGTTTTAATTAACTACCTCAATAGTACCGGTGACCATGCCCATCCAACAGGAAAAACGATGGGTACCAGGAGTAGTGGGGGCGGTGAATTCTTTAACTGAAGTGGTACCGGGAACAAGGTTGATGGGGCCATCAAAAAGAGTCCGGGAAATAATGGCATTGGTGCAGCCAGAAGTACCTCGATCGGTAATTTCCCAACGAATAGGTTGACCGGCTTTGACAGTAAAAGTTGACGGGCTATAACCCGAAACTGAGGCATCCATAATAAGCAACTGTTTGCCGTCAATTATTGGAGCTAGGTTTTGAGTATTGGCAGAGGCTGAAGGTAGTGTCGGAGAAAAACCTAAAACATTTATCTGGTTACCAATGTTATATAGGGCAAAAATTACTACTAATATACCGGCAATTTGGGAAAAATAGGCGGCAGTACGAGGATTTTTTTGAGAACTGGCAGAGGTGTAACCAATTAACAATAAGGGAATAAAAGTGCCGAGGGCAAAAGTAGCCATGATCAACCCGCCACTTAATGGGTTGCCGGAGGCAAGAGCAAGTGATTGGGCGGTGAGAGTAAAACCACAAGGAAGGAAAAAAGTTAGTCCTCCCATAATAAAGGGCATAAAACGGCCTTGGAATTTGGTTTCGTCGGTGAAACTACCTGTAAGTGATTTTGGGAGGGCAAAAGAAATTGATTTGGCCCATTTGATATTTAACATCTGGAGACCAAGGATAAGCATAACCAGAGAAACTAAAACGGTGATTATCGAACTAATAGTTATTGAGAGACGGAAGAAACTACCAAAATAACCCAAAGCGGTACCGAGAATGAAAAAGACAACCAATCGGCCTAGATTAAAAATTAAGGTCGGCTGTAATCGGGTTAAGGTCGAATCGGATGTCGAATAAAGAGATTGCCATTGTTTACTTAATGACAAAATGATGCCGCCAACCAAAGCAGCACAAGTAGAAAAACCAGCCAAAAGACCAAAAATAAAAAAGGCCGGTAAAAAAGAATCAGTGTTGACATTAAAACTAGAAAAAAGACCGAGTTTGTTAAGAATAAAAAATACTGTCAATATCCCGGAAGCGATTAAAAGTGAGGTATAGATATCGGGACGGAAAGAGCTATGGAACGTTAGATCTTTAGAACTATGGAAGACATAACCAGAATTTTTAAAAATTTTATTTAGCAGAGAAGTCTTCGGCTGATAGCCAATTTGGTACGAAATTTTGACCATTTGATCCTTGGTTGAAGCCAAAACAGACTTAATACCAGGCAATGCTCTTATTTCTTTTTCGATTAGTATTTCACAAGCATGGCAGTGAGTACCGGAAACAGAATAAGTAACTGACTTTGTTTTTGTTGACATTACTACAAGTGTAGTACCTTGAAATTATTTGTCAAGTTTATCAAAAATACCATTTTTTCGGGTTATTTTGTTGAAAGATGTAACAACTTCCTGACCATAGGCATCAAAAAGACGGGTAAAAAGATCATCAAGACAGGAGACGGCAAAAGTTGATTTGTCGGTAAGAGCACTATAAAGATAAACATTACCAGACTTGCGGCGGCTGACTAATTTTTTATCTACCATACGTTTCAATACTGTCATAATGGTGGTATAAGCGTAATCACCTTTGATTTTTTTGAGAACTTCGGCTGGTTTTTGAGGATTGGAAGATGACCAAAGAACATCCATTATTTTTTGCTCCAAGCCGCCAAGAAGTTTGCATTTACCGTTGCAATGACAGTCACAATTCATATTACGACAATTGTAGCATGTCTTTTTTTAGGATTTCTTTTTGTCTAGCCGATCGAGTTTTAATACCTTAACACCGTAATAAACTACAAATGCTATAACCAAGAAGTCGATTAAACTGCTAACAAAATCTCCCCAAAGAATTTTAGCCGGTCCAATATTAATAGCAGCCTCTTTGAAATTTCCGGCCGCACCCAAGATTACTCCCAAGACCGGGTTAATAAGATCGGTAACTAAAGCAGTAACCATTTTGGCAACGGCACCACCTAAGATAAAACCAACAGCTAAACCAACAACTCCCTGTTCACGAACAAAATTGAGAAAACCTTTCATTTTGTGATTAATAAATAACTGCAGTATTGTATAATGAGTTATGAATTCCACACAACAAAATCTACTAAAAGCCTACGCCGGTGAATCAATGGCCCGAAATAAATATACAACTTTTGCCAAAATTGCCAGAAAGGAAGGGATGGAATGGATCGCCCGGGTATTTGAAGAAACAGCAGATAATGAAAGGGTACATGCGGAAGAAGAGTTTGAACTGATAAAAGAACCGATAAACATAACCGGAAATTTAGAAATAAAACCATTTGCAAAAACTTTGGATAATTTGAAAATGGCGGCTGAAGGGGAAAAATATGAATGGACTACCATGTATCCTGATTTTGAAAAACAGGCAATAGAAGATAAGGACCCTGAAGCAATCAGACTGTTTGGACATTTAAAACTAGTAGAAGAAAAACACGAGGAAAGATACATAATTATTGCCCGTAAATTAGATGACAAAACTTTATATGACAGTGAAACAGAATTGGAGTGGAAATGTGTGAACTGTGGTTATATACATAAAGGCAAAACTCCCCCACCAACATGTCCGGTATGTAAAAAACCATTCACCTGGTATGAACCGCTAGGATTGGTGAGATGAAGAGGGAAATTGGTTTTGACAGTACGGTTATTAAAAACTCCTTGGCAGATGTCGGATTTAATGATTTTGAAATCTACAGAGCAAATCAGGGCGTGTCAACAATGGTTTACCGAATGGTAAGAAACAAAGACATCTTTTTTTTAAGAGTGGCGGATGAGGGTAAAACTTTTTGGTCTGAAGCAGAGGCTCACCGGTTAGGAATAAACGCAGGGGTTAAGTTGCCGAAAATAATATTTTATGAAGAAGAAAATCAGGTGTTAAAACGATGCTTAATGATAACTGAAGCGGTCCAGGGAGAAAGCTTAAGAAATAAAAACGTTACAACAGAAGTAATACGAGAGGCCGGCAGAAATCTGGCAATGTTCAATCAAATAACTATCCCGGGGGTTGGATGGATAAGTGACGATGTCGGTAGTTGTGAAATAAAAGGGATAGGGACAGATTATAGTACTTTTATTCTGAAAGATTTTGAAAGTGAAATACAAAAACTAGTAGAAATCGGTTTGTTTGATATTGGTACCGGAGAAAAAATAAGATCATTTGTTGCTAAAAATAAAACCAAACTGCTTGAATACCAACAAGGACATTTGGTTCATGGAGATTTTAGTCTTGAGCACATATTTGCTCTAAATGGGAAATTTAGTGGTTTTATTGACTTAGGTGATATTAGAGCAGCAAGTGTTTATCATGATTTGGCCCATTTTTATATATATGCCAGAAAATATTTCGATGATTTACTTACAGCCTATAAAGAAGTTACCCAATTAGATGGTGACTGGAGAGAAAGAATGGAAATTGAGGCAATGTTAATTGCTATTGGAAAAATGTGGTGGGTGAACGAAATGCAAATTAATAAATTAACCAAAGATAGGGCTGATTACAGAACGGTTATGGAATTGACAAAATAATATATTAGAAAGAAACATCGAATGACGAAATGTCTTTTTTTAGTTTGGTGATGTTTTGAAACAAGAGGCCGTTGATACCTAGCTTGTTAGCGCCGGCGACATTGATAGGGACATCGTCAATAAAAATAATTTCAGAAGGAAGAAATTTACCATATTTGAATATTTGATGGTAAATCTGCGGATCCGGTTTGCGATAACCCACCTCCCAAGAGGTGATAGAGTAATCAAATAACGGAATGAAATTATTTTTGAAATAAGGATAAAAATAATTTTCAGTATTGGAAAGGCAACCAACTAAGATATTTTGGGAACGTAACTGCGAAACTAGTTTGACCACGCTCTGATTTAGATATAAGGAAAACGAATTGTGATCTGAATAAGTAAGATCAAGACAGGCAATAAATTTTTGAGGATTGACGGTTGGTGCAATATCGGAAAACCAATCAGTTAAATTATAAGTATTTAATTCGAATTTGCGATAAAAATTATCTTTTTCAAAAAAGTTTAAACGAAACTGATGTACCGAAATATTCATTAAGTCAGCCCATTGATGAAACAGCTTAGTTTGTAACGGACGATAACGCCAAACAACATTTCCAATGTCAAAGACGATAGTTTTGATCATAACCTTTGGGCAAAGTATAATATATACATGACTGATAATGAAGTTGTAGCTTTAATATTGTCGGGAGAAAAGGAAAAATTCGGGAAAATAATTGACCGATATCAGAGCAAACTTTACGGATATTTACGAAATTTTACCAATCAAGAACCGGAGGTGGTTGAAGACCTAGTGTCTGAAGTGTTAATTAATTGTTATGTCAACCTACATGGTTTTGATAATAAACAAAGTTTTTCCAGTTGGTTATTTAGAATCGCCCATAACAGGGCAATAGATTTTTTTAGAAAGAATAAAAAAATAATAACCGTGATTAATGGTGATGATTGGATGGAAAATATTGCTTCAGAGGAAAAGTTAATTGAAGATATGGAAATAGTGACAGAAAACAAAAAGGAATTGATAGAAGCATTAGCTAGATTGGAACTAAAATATAGAGAAGTGATTGATTTATATTTTTTTGAAAGTAAAAGTTATGAGGAAATATCGGATATTTTACATATACCGGTTAGTAATGTGGGAGTATTATTGTATAGAGCAAAGAAAATATTAAAAAAAATAATTAGTAAATAGTAATTAGTAATCAGTAAAATATGAAAAAAGATATCAAGAAAGAGATTTTAATAAAAATAGAGCAAAACAAGGTGAAAATGAAACCAAAATGGTGGTTTGTGGCTAAAGCACTGGGTATTAGAGGAATATGGTGGTTAATGATACTGGCAACATCAATATCGATATCAATTGTTATTTATTTTTGGCAGATATATAAACCGGCTGAATTGATGGAATTCGGAGAGATTGGGACAAACTTGATCTTAAATGATTTCCCTTATGTGTGGATGGCAGGAGCAGTTATTTTGTTTGGGGGAGGATCAATATTATTGTCAAAACTGGGCGACAATTACAAAAAAACAGCAAAAGCAATGCTGATATTGACATCAATAGCGATAATAGTGATTACAATTTTAGTCGTTTTAATCCGTAATTTGTTGAAGCTCTGATTCCAATTTTGAAAATTCCTGATCAAGATTGAAATCTATATCATTATTCAGATCATCTGACATTTGGTCGTCAGTTACAGTTGGAGAAGGTGTGGTAACCTCTTTGGAAATTTGAGGTAATCCTGTCGGCTCAATATACGTTGACGGATTTGAATTTGATACAGAAGTACAAGCAGATAAAGCTAAGCTAGCCGTTAATATTATAATGAGATGTAACTTTTTCATTATTTGGCTTTGACAACTAAGCGAAGAGCTTCAACTAGTTTTTGTCGAACTTCCTTGAAGTCTTGCTGAACTATTTTAGCAGCTTCTTTCAATTGAGGAACTAAGCTTTTGGGATCGGCAGAATTGATGATTAAGTCGGCTTGAGTTTTGAATTTGGCCATATCAGCTTCAAGCTTGGGTCGAAGGGTGTTTTTAATACTGTCCAAAGCTGTTTGGGCATCGGTAAGATTCTGGTTGGTGCCAAGAGTGGTTTTTTTCTCATTAAGACGGGTTTGGATTCGAACTAGATAACCATCTAATGCTTGGAGACGTTTATTAAAACTGTTTAATAATCCTTCGTAGGTAACCCTGATTCTATGTCGATGTCTTTCAAGTTTAGTTTGGGTTACGGTAGCTTTTAGACTATCGCGTTTTTCGGTAATAGTGGTTTTTAAATCTTCACGTCTATCTTTAAATTCATCTTTAAAATCTTGTCTAATTTCCTTGATTTCTTCACGCTTTTCTTTAAATAAACCGCGCAAGAAACCACTGTTACCAGTAGGTTTAGGTGAAATTGTTGGTGTAATATCCTCGGCCAGAACAGGCAAGGTTGAGGTTAATACGATAATAGTTAAAACGACGAAAAATAATTTTTTTGAAATCATTGAAAAATAAATTATTAAATGTTTGCTACTTAGTAATACGAGTAAAAAGCTAATTTATTACAGGGATGATAAAATGTGTATATAATGTGTATTACAGGTGCTGAAAGAATTAAACTAACAATCTGCCCTTTAAACGGAATGGCTTGTAATGGCGGACAGGTGGTAACCGAAGGAACAACAATCCCGGAGGGTGCAACTATTATTGGAAGTGCAGAGAGCGGAGGTTTTACTTGGATTAGATTTAAATGTCCGTTTGTAGATACTGACATTGAGGACAAAAAAATGTTCCCCGACCACCAAGTTTTACCTTATCAATTGGAGTGTCACAGACCAGACAGGGTTGACCTTGCCGCTGATATACCCTAAACTGAAACTGATTAAGGCCTTTGCTGCCATCAGGATGTAGATATTTATTATCCTTAGCAGTAGAACCACCAGCGTTAATTGATTGACGCATTACAGACAAAATAGAACGATGGAGCGTTAGAGCTTTAGAGCGATGGATTGAACAGGAAATTGTTACTGGATGAATTTTTGCTAAAAAAAGAGCGTCGTTAGCATAAATATTACCTATACCGGCAAAATAATGCTGATCAAGGAGAACTTGCTTAACCGGACGGCGAGACTTTTGAAGTTGGAGGAATAAATATTTTGAAGTAAATGTGGGATCGAAAATGTCAAGGCCGAGAGTGGATTGGGCTTCAGCCAACTCATCTTTGGTAAGGAGCTTAATCCAACCAAATTTACGTTGATCGTTGAAAAACAATTTTTTGCCATTGTTGAATGTAATAATGATCCTGGTTGATTTGTCGGGATACTGACTGAATTTGGTAGGATGACCAAGCATAAAATCATCAAAAATCAGTTGACCGGTCATTTTAAGATGAACCAGAAGAATTAATTTATTGGAAAGATGGATAGATAGTTGTTTGCCGTTACGAGAAAAACCGGTAATTTTATTACCGA
>JAYRQZ010000108.1:0-5359 GCA_041910355.1 Candidatus Woesebacteria bacterium
ACTGAATTACCTTCAACCGGCGCCAGTCAAAACTGGTTATATTTGTCTGTTCTTTTTGCCCTATCGGGTTTATTTTTAATAAAGCAATTTCCATTGTTTAACATTTTTTCGATTTTGTTAATTCTAATATTATATTCACCAAATACTCTTTTTGCTGTTAACGACCCCAACATTTTTATACGTCTTGAAGAACCAAAATCACCTACCAATTTAACCCAATTTCCCATTAACTTCGTTAGCATAGATCAGTTAGGTAGACCGTTAACTATCCGTTGTTTCGTCATTAAACCTAATTTATCAACTTCGCAATTAGGTTCGGATATTGAAGTAAAAGCGGGTGGTAATTCGGGTGAATGTGTTATGACTGATTTTAAATTGAGTGAATCAGGGAAAACTTATCAGTTCTATGCAACAGCTACCAACTCTATCAATACCACACAGAGCGAAATTATATCAGTTATTTATGATTCAGTAACACCCGACACTCCTCAATATCTTGGCAAAGAAAAAATTAATAATTGTCAATACAAAATCAATTTTAAAGCCGCTAATGATGGACGCACAACCACAATCAGGATATATCGATCCGATCAGACAAGCTTTACTGCCGATATAAATACTCAAGTTGGTCAAGTTGGTATTAGCCCCAATGAGCAAGGAAGCTTTACTGCAATCAAATTAAACGACTGTGACACAAATCAATATTTTGTTATCAGAGCATTTGATGATGTTGGTAATGGTAGTGGAATTAACGGAGATTCAGTTACAACTTATACAAGCAATAATACGATTACGCCAACAACTACTAAAATTTCCTCAAATAATCAGGCGATAAAAGTCACCACATCTCAAGATTCCAAAGATTCTCAAGTCAATCCGATCAATCAGGATATCATTACAGAAATTCAATCACCAGTAACGCCTGCGCCAATCGGTCAAATATTAGGCGAAGAATCAGCCCCTCCTTCTTCAAAAACTTCATTTTTGATAATTGGTCTGATACTTTCATCATCAATACTAATTTTGTTTATTTTATATTTTTTATTTAAGAAATATAAAAACTTTTCATTAAAATAATTAATTAAATTTCTAACCCATTGGAATTAATTTCTGATTATTCTATACTGAATTTGTGAAACATCTTTGGAAATTATTATTTGTTCCCCACGAACGTAACAATCATCGGGCATTCTTGTTACAACCGACTTTTATCGGTATTTTTATTGCACTGTATCTTTTAAATCAATCACTTATCAAAGCGTTAACCATTGCCAAGCCGGGTGTACTTGGCTATTCCTCTGAAATAACTATTCAAAAGGTCTATGAAATGACCAATCGTGAAAGAGTCAAAAACAAACTACCGGCACTCCATTATAATGCTACTTTATCAAAATCGGCTACGTCCAAAGCCCAGGATATGTTTGCCAATAATTATTGGGCTCATTATTCACCCCAAGGCAAAACACCTTGGGATTTTTTTAAAGATCAAAATTATCAATATTCTGTCGCTGGTGAAAATTTAGCTAAAGATTTTTACGATACAGAGTCAATGATGAAAGCTTGGATGAATTCGCCTACTCATAAAGCTAATATAATAAACACAAAATACAAA
Source organism: Candidatus Woesebacteria bacterium (assembly GCA_041910355.1). Taxonomy (GTDB): domain Bacteria; phylum Patescibacteriota; class Microgenomatia; order UBA12405; family UBA12405; genus JAYRQZ01. The sequence goes on from JAYRQZ010000108.1 coordinate 1,613, forward strand.
GAAATCGGTATCGGAGTCGTTAACGGAGTATTGAATGGAGTTAAAACTACTTTAGTGGTACAACATTTCGCTACACCTATTAATATTTCGACTATTAAAACTGATACTCCGGAAGAAATAGCTTACAAAACAACCTCTTCAGACGTTCTCTCTCAGACCGATAGCTACGCTCCGCCACTAATTAGCCCGCTTCAAATTAGTCAAGCTGTCGGCGCAGCAATGTTTATTCTGATTATCGGAGTATTAATAATCGACGCATATATAACTATAAAAAATCGAACCCATCGTTTTTCTGGATCTTCTGCCGGTCATATCGGTTTTTTAGCTATTATATTGCTTTTATTATTATTTAGCCGCCAGGGATCTATATTTTAAAAATGAATATTTTTCATAACATAAATAAAAGACCACTCGAATATTTGACACTATTTTTCATTCTTTTAATAGCGTTAATTTTATTTATTACCTTTAGCTACGATCATTTTGTACAGCGTCGAATAATCTACGCCGCATCAGCTGCTTATTTTTGTTGGAGTTTATATCATCATTATCGTCGCGGCGATCTCCATCTCTCGATAGTTATTGAATATTTATTGTTTATTTTACTTGCTATTATTATTACCGGTTTTACTTTGATTTAATTGCCATTCTTTAATTTTTACAGGATTTCCTGACAATAATATTTCAGGTACTTCAATTCCGTTATATAATTTTGGTCTGGTATATTGTGGGTACTCAATATATCCTTTGGTACTATGACTTTCCTCGATAGGGGATTCAATGTTTCCCAAAACACCCGGTATCAATCGAACCACGCTATCAATAATTACCATAGCCGGAATTTCACCTCCGGTCAACACATAGTCTCCGATTGAAATTTCTTCATCAACAAGTGATGAAACTCTCGCATCAAATCCTTCATAATGACCACAAATTATAATTAAATTATCATAACTAGCCCATCCTTTAGCATTTTCCTGTCCATATTTTTTTCCTTTTGCGCTGGTCAAAACAATCTTTGTTTTATTATTTTTCTTTTTACGTATATCTTTTATAGCTTTGTCGATCACGTCCACCCTTATAAGCATGCCCGCTCCGCCACCATATGGTCTATCATCTATCGCCCCGTAACTATTCCAAGCCCATTTTCTCAAATCATGATATTCAATTTCGATTTTATTATTATTAATCGCCCTTTTAACAATGCTTTCCTCAAAAACCGTTCCAAACATTTTAGGAAATAATGTTAGTACATCTATTTTCATATATGGTATTTTACCTTACTTATCATCTTTAAACCTATGGTTTATACTAAGCCTATGAAACCATATCAGAAAACTGCCGTTGTTGTTATTCCGACCTACAATGAAGCCGATACTATCGGCACCATGATCGATTATTTAGTCACAAAAACCTTTCCCTCAATTAGAGATTGGCAATGTCAAATTTTAGTAGTTGATGACACATCACCTGATGGTACCTACAAAGTAGTTCAGTCAAAGCAAAAAATTTATAAAAACTTATTTTTATCTTTGTCAAAAACAAAAGCTGGTATTGGTGGGGCTTATGTTCGTGGTTTTAAGTATGCTATGGCCGAGCTAAAAGCTGATGTTGTAATTGAATTTGATGGAGATTTCCAACATCCGCCGGAAACCATTCCCTTAATGTTGTCCGAGATAGATAAAGGAGCAGATTATGTATTGGGTAGCCGTAAAATAAAGGGTGGTCAGAATCCTAAGGGTTGGGGTTTCAAAAGACTATTTCTTTCAGAAGTTGGAGGATTTACGGCAAGGACAATAATGTTTTTTCCGTTTAAAAATTTTTGGATTATTACTGACCCGACAACTGGTTTAAAAGCCAGCCGGGTAAAAGGTTTTGTTGACAAAATGGATATGGACCATTTATATAGTCGTAGTTTTGCCTATAAATTGGAATTTTTATATAAAATGGTTCAACTCGGTGCTAAAACAAAAGAGATACCTTTAGTTTTTGCCGCCCGCGAAAGCGGCGCTAGTAAAATTGAACCTCAAACTGCCAAAGATATTCTCCGAACTGCCATTCTCTTACGTTGGCACGATCCTTTCATACAAAAATTTTTAAAGTTCGGTCTTGTTGGAGGATTTGGTTTTATTGTCAATGTTGTCGGCGCCAAATTATTCAAACCTCTTTTAACACCAGTTATTCCAAACATTAGTTTGGTTAACGGTTTAGCCAACGCTCTTGCTGCCGAAATATCTATAATTTCTAATTTCACTTGGAATAATTTATGGACATTTTCAAAAGAAAAAATCACTTCGCCCACGGAAATCTTTACCAAATTTATTACTTTTAATTTTTCCTCTGTATTGACTGGCATAGTCATTCCTTCAGTTATTATCGCCATATTAACGTCAATTTTTGGTGATTATTTATTTTTATTTCAAATCATCGCTATTTTTGGTTTAACCATTCCTTTAAATTGGTTTGTTTACAACCACTTTATTTGGAAAAATAAATAAATTACTAATTATCTATAAAAAACATGAAAGGTATAGTTTTAGCCGGTGGCCGTGCCACTCGCCTTCGTCCTCTGACTTATGTAACTAGTAAACAACTTCTTCCAATATATGATAAACCCATGATTTTTTATCCTATCAATACCTTAATTAAGGCAGGTATTAAGGAAATTTTAATTATAATCGCACCTGATTACTCAGGCCATTTTTTAAATTTATTAGGTACGGGTGAAGAATTTGGAGTACATTTTAGCTATGCTGTTCAAAAAGAACCACGTGGATTAGCAGAAGCATTTTTAATTGGCGCTGATTTTATTGATGAGGATAATGTCACTATGATTTTAGGTGATAACATCTTTGATCATGATTTTTCAAAAGAAATCAAATCATTTTCTTCCGGATCCATGGTTTTTGCCAAAAAAGTTCCAGATCCCGAAAGATTCGGTGTAGTAACTTTCGACAAAAATTATAAAGTACTCTCTATTGTCGAAAAACCTTCTCACCCTAAAAGTAATTATGCTGTGGTTGGTTTGTATACATTTGATAATCGGGTAGTAAAACACGCTAAAAATTTAAAACCATCCTCTCGCGGAGAGATAGAGATAACTGACTTAATTAATATTTATCGAAAAAGAGGCAAACTCAAAGTGAACATTTTTGACAGTTTGTGGGAAGATGCTGGCACTTTTGATAGTTTATTGCGTGTAAGTAATTATATGGCCGATAAATCTAAGTTGACAAAAATTTAATAATAATGATTTAATTAATCAAATGACAAATAAGAATTCCTCTTCAACGCCCGATTTTAAGACAATGTTAACTCAACTAGATACTTTTTTAGAATTGTATCTTATAAAAAAAGCACCATCTTTGCCGGATAATATTAAAGAATTTATTGTTAAATATTCGCCGTATATTGCTTTGATTGTTATGGTATTTTCCTTACCTGCAATCCTTTTTGCTCTTGGCCTGGGCACTTTAGCCGCTCCTTTTGCTTTTTTTGGTGGCTTAGGATCAGGTTTATCATTTTCATTTGGGTTATTTTTAAATTCTTCTAACTTATGATGCACAGCCCAGCTCAGCACATCCAACTTCTTTCGACCCTTTTGATCATATAGATAAATATTAGTTCTTTGCTCCTTGGGAATGAAATGTTCTTTCTGCGTTTTTAAGGTGAGAATTTCCAATTGTTCAAATGTCAGATTTCTTGCCATTTCTATAGCTTTCCAGCCATACACTTTAATTTTCTTTG
>JAYRQZ010000109.1:0-2461 GCA_041910355.1 Candidatus Woesebacteria bacterium
ACAAATATGAAAACAAAGAAAAAAATATTAGAAAAAATTACTAAAAATACGTTAATGGCTGAAATAGTTGAAGTTTATCCGGAATTGGGTGAAGTGCTTCAAAATGATTACGGATTTCACTGTATTGGTTGTTTTGCGTCAGAGATGGAAACTTTGGAACAGGGGGCGATGGTTCATGGGATGAACAAAAAGGAATTAAAAGACCTAATCGATACTTTAAATGGTTTAATTGATGATATTAAAAATTAAGGGGGTGGTGGTGCTGGTGTGGCGGTTGGTTGTCCTGGGCGATAAGTTGGCGATGGAGATCTGGTGGGAATATTAGTTCCGGTTGGATTGACGCAGCGACCTTCTGAACATGATTTCTCGCAGGTTTCACCTAATTTCCAAACATAATTTAAACAAACCAGTACTATCTGATTTTGACATCGGCGTTGACCGTTGGAGATACATGGTGAACCGATACCGGTAGACGAAGTGGGTGTTGGGTTTAAAGGGCTATTGTTGCGACAATAAAGTTGTTGAATTTTTTCGATTTCGCTGCAGGGAATATTCAATTGTCCGGGTGGGGTGATAGTGGTTTTGGGCGTAGGGGTTTGATTTACCAGAAGGGTACAGCAAATTTTAGGGGTACAATCAGAAGAAGGGACCGGTTTTTCACCGGTTTTACAATTTAATGAACAGACCCCTTTGGATTCAATGCACCTTGGAGGTGGGTTGGGTTGGCTCGAGCCAACACCAGTATTTTCTCCTAATATTTTATTTTGATTAAGAAGGATATTGATTCCCTGAATTGCAGTAAGGGAAAAGAGAGAAATTAACAGAACGGCGATTAATGACCTGTTTTGGTTCATAATCTATGATGGACTTAAATCAAATTATTGTCAAGTTACTCCAAGCAATAACTTAATTAAAAAACTAATGATCGGAGTAATAATTAATCCAATAACTGTTTGGCCACCTATGGGAAGAAATAAGAGTATTGCCAACAAAAATATGCCGTATTGGTCAAAAGCGGATTGCCATTCGATTGATTGTTGTTCGGGCAACAGGTTAAGAAACAATTTAGATCCATCTAATGGGGGAAAGGGAAGTAGATTAAATACGGCCAGAGATATATTGACGACAACAAATTGTCCTAATAAAGTACTTAAAATAATATTTACAGGTAAAAATCTGAATATGATTGAAAAAAAGAGCGCAATGAATAGATTACTAATTGGCCCGGCAATGGCAACTAATGTTTCCTCCTTTTTTGATAAATTGTAGGGATCAATGGGCACCGGCTTACCCCAGCCAAAATGGGCGATAAACAACATTAATGTTCCCAGTGGATCAAGGTGCTTTAATGGATTGAGGCTGAGACGACCGTGGGAACGGGGGGTAGGATCGCCAAAATGATCGGCGACAAAAGCGTGAGAAAATTCGTGAATGGTAATAGCAACTACTAGCCCCAAAAAAAAGATAATACTACCAAGAAGATTTTCCATATTTAAAATTTTCTATTCTAATGTTATAGTATAACCCATGCAAAGAAGGTGTAATTTATGTGATCGGGGAACTAAAATTGGCCGAAACCGGTCGCACGCTCAAAACAGAACCGCCAGGACTTACCGGGCAAATATTCAAAAAGTGACTATAAATATTGCTGACGATAAGATATCTGGGAATTTTTGCACCAAGTGTCTTAAGAAATTGAGAAAAGAAACCCAACAAAAAACGGCACTTGCTTAAAGTACCGTTTTTAGTGTTTTACCAAAAGACTATTTTTTCTTAGCTTTTTTAGCTTTTTTCTTAGCGGTTTTTTTAACGGTTTTTTTGGTAACTTTTTTTGCGACTTTCTTTGCTTTCTTTTTTACTGGCATAGATAATTCCTCCTTTAATTAAATTAAATAGAAACAGGTAAAATATGTCAAAAATAAATATTCCTTATTTATGGCAAAATAAATTGATTTTCAATACAAAAATACAGAGAAATTTTAGAAATTTAAAAAATGCGGTAATTTAAAATAGTCCAACAATAAGGGTAAAATATAGTTTTAAATTTTTATTTTTCAATAGTATAGTAATTTTTTATTTCTGACCAAAAAGTAGGTTTTTTGCCTTCAATAACGACGTTTTTAAATTCTAAATTATTAGAAATTATAGTTGCGGAAATCACTTTTAATTTATATTTTTGACCGTTTTTATCAATAACGTAAGACCAGGCGATTGGCCAGGGTTGCATTGCCTTAATAAATCTGTCAATTTTGTTGATATCCCAACTCCAATTAATTTGAGCCATATCTTTAGTTAATTTGGGAAAATAGGTTTTTTGATTGTGATTCTGCGGAGTTAAATTATTAGGATTGGAGAGATAAGAGTTTAAAATCGAATTTAGATTGGTAGCGGCAAGACCGAAAGCTTTAAGATAGAAACTATGACTAGTGTCTTGTGGGCTAATTTCAAAAGGTATTTTAGT
>JAYRQZ010000110.1:0-3845 GCA_041910355.1 Candidatus Woesebacteria bacterium
AAAGGCGCAAGGTATTTGGTTGGTGACCAAAAAGGCTCCTATGCCCAATACAACGGCGTTTCTTAAACTTTGACGTAAATTTTCCTTGGAAACTGCTTTTATTTTATCTTCACTAATTCCGGCGAGCCTGGCTTTGGCGGAAATAATTTTTTGACGGGTAAATCCGGCGTGAAGGGTGGTGATAAAGGTACCGATTGCGGTAATAGTGTTCATACTAGTATTTTGACGGGTTAGATCAGCTATCAACCAGATAAATGTGGCAGATACGGGAACATTTCTTAGAATTATGGTTGAAACGATAATTATAGTAAGACCGGCACCGCCGAGAGTAATTAATAGGCGGTTGTAGTTTATTCGAAGATGAAGAATGGTTTTGTTTTTACTTAGAAATATTTTTAAAAAACGCCAGAATAATTTGATAATTGCAAAAAAGAGGGAAATGAAAAGCCAAAAATAAACGATATATCGCCAGTCAACCGCAACAGTGTCGGTAATACGAAAAAAGGGAAAATAAAAATCGGTGCCTTGGAGCGGATATTTAGGGTAGGGTACAAAACTATAAAGATAATGAGGGTTTAATTTTTGGGTATAAAAATCGATTAAGAAAATCCGTCCGGCTGACAAAAAAGCAATAGCGTTGACAAAAAAATTGAAGATAAAAAAGACAATGGCCCACTCCCCTTTTTTGACTTTCTCGGTAAATAAAAAATATTGTTCACTTTCTGATTTGGTGTTTTCTAATTCTTCCTCAAACCGTTCCTGGCTGGTAGACAATTTTAAGCCGATAATACGGAGAGGGATGAAAGCCAAGTTTTGTAAAATACCGACTAAAAGTACTGAAACCCAAATTTGATTGGTAATGGCGTATAAACCAAAAAAGACAGAGGCATATAACCGGAAAGATCCCCCCCGAAAAAACCAAACCAGAAGCCAAACTAAAAAAATTATTAAAATGGTAGTGCCAATAGGCAACCATTGGCGACTATTGTCAATCCGACGGATTTCGGTAATAGAGGACATACTGGTGAGATTATATAGTATCTAGCGATACTATGTTTCACACTGAAGAAATTATAAATATTGGTTTGTCATATCAAATTTTTATAGTTTATACTTAAATGTATGGCGGAAAAAAATGAAAGATTAATTGAGCAGAATATTGAAAATAAGGCGAATATTGAACCGGTATTAACGGACAGTCGAGAAACTTACGCCCGGGTACCAACCGAGGTAAAAACTTGGATGCGAAAGGTGGAAGAAGATCCACGAGATCTAAAAACTGTAACGGATGATGGCGGCCAACCGGTGCTACAACCGGCAGCATCACAAAACCCAAAAATACAACTACCTACCACCAGAAACAAATTTGTGGCCGGATTTAAAAAAACGATTGATGAAGCCGGCAGATGGTTGTCAACATTTTTGTTGAAATTAATAAAAAAGAATGATGGTAAGGTAAAATTTAAAGAGGAATGAACCCAGATAATTTGATTCAAATGGCCACTATGGGGATGGTACTGTTGTTACTAACAGTGCTAGTATTGGCGCTATTGGTAATGCTAGGAGTAATATTTACCTGGTGGATAAAGTGGAAAGACAGAGAAAAAGCAGCACTTGAACTGATTACTTTAAGTGTGGCGGTACCGGAGGATAATGAGGTAAAAATAGACGCAACTGAACAGATTATTAACTCATTAGCCAGTCTCTACAAAGGTGCCAAGTTTAAGTTCTTACAACGGTTCCAAGCACAACCGAGTGTGACTTTAGAAATTATCGGAAATAGTGATGATATTAGGTTTTATATCTATACTCCCAAAAAATATCAGGATTTAATCGAAAAACAAATTTACAGCGTTTACGCCGGAGCCGATGTTAAGGAGGTGGATGAACCAAATATATATCCGGAAGAAGGCAAGGTGGAATATGCATGGTTAGGGTTGAAAAAAGTGGCTTATTATCCACTTAAAACTTATAAAGAAATACCGACAGATCCATTGGCGGCGATAACTTCGGCACTGTCAAAATTGAGTAAAGGCGAAAGTGTGGCAATACAACTAGTACTATCACCCACCGACGGATCCTGGTCGGGAATGGGAAAAGGATTTGTATCCAGTACCAAAAAATCAGAGGCCAATCCGGAAAAAGCCAGCTATAAGGTTGACGCCAGACAATTGGAAGCGATTGATACCAAATGCAGTAAACCTGGATTTGAAGTAGCGATTAGAGTAGTGTCGTTTGCCCCAAGTACCGAAATTGCCAAGACAAATTTATCAAATATTAAAGCCTGTTTTGGTCAGTTTGAATCACCCTGGAACAAACTATCGAGCCGAAAAATATGGATAAAGAATTTGTTTTTGGAAGATTATGTTTATAAATACCCGATTATTTATTGGCATAAAATTAAAACAATTTTATCGTCGGATGAGATTGCGTCGATTTTTCATTTCCCCAATAAATCAATTGAAACGCCAAATATTTACTGGTTAAAGTCGAAAAAAGCGCCGGCACCGAGCGATTCGCCGCAAGAAGGAATATATATTGGTGAAAATCAGTATCGGGGAATCAGTAAGAAATTTTTTGTAACCACCAAAGATCGACAAAGACACTTTTATATTGTCGGGCAAACCGGTGTGGGTAAATCGTGGTTGCTGGCCAATATGGCGCTACAGGATATTAAAGCCGGCAAAGGAGTTTGTTTTATCGATCCTCACGATACTTACGAAATGATTTTGGAAAGAATACCGCCGGAAAGAGTTGAAGACGTAATTTATTTTGACCCGGGCATGACCGAGCGGCCGATGGGCTTTAACGTAATGGAGTGCGAACGGGAAGATCAGAAAGATTTTGTGACATCGTCGATTATCAATTTGATGTATAAATTGTACGATCCTTATAAAACAGGTATCGTCGGCCCCCGATTTGAACATGCAATTAGAAATATAATGTTGACGGTAATGATGGAGCCGGGAGCAACATTTATAGAAATTGTCCGGGCATTAACCGATCCGTCGTTTGTACAGGCATTATTACCCAAAGTAACCGATCCAATGGTGAGAAGATACTGGACTGATCAAATTGCTAATACTAATGAGTTCCATAAGTCGGAAGTATTGGATTATATAGTGTCAAAATTCGGCCGATTTATTACCAACACAATGATGAGAAATATCATCGGACAATCGACTTCATCGTTTAATTTCCGGACAGCAATGGATGAGGGAAAAATACTAATAATTAATTTGGCAAAGGGGTCAATCGGTGAAGAAAATTCGTCATTTTTGGGATTGGTGTTGATTCCAAAAATTTTGATTGCTGCTATGAGCCGTCAAGACACACCAGAACCAAACCGAAAAGATTTTTATCTGTATGTGGATGAGTTTCAGAATTTTGCTACCCAGGATTTTGCGGTCATTATGTCGGAAGCCAGAAAATACCATCTTAACTTAATCGTCGGTAACCAGTTTATTTCCCAAATGGATGACGAAATTAAAAATGCGGTGTTTGGAAACGTCGGCTCAATTTGCTCGTTTAGAGTCGGTATTAGCGATGCCGGATTTTTGGTTAACCAATTTAAACCGGAATTTAATGAACACGATTTATTGAATTTACCCATCGGTACATCGTATCTGAAAACAATGGTTAACGGTATCCCCCAACCACCGTTTTCATTAAATATCACCGCTGATGAGGTGAAAACCCAAGGTAATAAAGAACTGGCGGCAATGATAAAAAAATTATCGTCACTTAAATATGGCCGTCCGAAAGAAATAATTGAAACGGAGATTGCTAAGAGAGCGAAGATGTAAAAAGAGGCGGGTCATTAAAATCAGACACCTTATCAGACA
>JAYRQZ010000111.1:0-5002 GCA_041910355.1 Candidatus Woesebacteria bacterium
GTTTCCTGTCTTTATCAATATCGATAATATCGTTTACTAAATAAGATGATGACGACAATAAACAAAAAACTGTAAAAGCAAGGATGCTTTGGATAAAAATAACCGGATTTGTCAGTTGACCATTTAGAATAGCTGAAGCGAAAACACTTAAGTTTTTAATCCACTGTGCCGGACGTAATGCTTCAAACAAGGATAACAGATTTGTCTTATTTTCCATTTCCTCACAATAATATCAAAAATCCGACCAGGGTAGCAATAACACCAATGATAGATAATGCCTGAATGGGTAATTCAATACCTGATTGAGGCAGAATTATCCGAGTGGGGCTAGGACCTTGTGTTAACGGAACGGAGGTGGGTTGAAAAGCTAATACTTCAGTTGGGATTGGTGTGTTTGTTGGTATTAAAGTTGGGATTAGAGTGTTGGTAGGTTTTAGAGTTCCGGTGGGCGTTTGGGTAGGTGTTGGGGTACGGGTTGGAGTTGGAGTTCTGGTGGGAGTGGGGGTACGAGTTGGAGTTTGAGTAGGTTTTAGAGTTCCGGTGGGCGTTTGGGTAGGTGTTGGGGTACGGGTTGGAGTTGGAGTTCTGGTGGGAGTATTGGTAGGTTTTTTGGTTGTTGTCGGTGTGGAACTAGGAGTTGAAATAGTTTTCCCGGGAGTAGGACTACAAGTAAGGCAAACATTGTTGGTACAAGCACATAAACCCGCGCACGAAGGACCTTTACCGATAACCCAGACACCGTTATTACACTGACATCGGATTGCATCTACCGGTGCCTGAATACCACCACCAGCGTACTCACCAGGCTCACATGGTGTACCGGAGCGATAACCACTACAACTTTGATAACCGGCTGAACAATTGTATCCATTTCTGGTACCGCTTAAAGCAGTGCAATTCCAGGTAACATCGCCGGTACCCGGAATTGGGGTTGTTGTAATTCCGGAGGGGGTGGTGCAAACTGAGTTATTAAATATACCGCAATTATCGGTACAAGTTACTGAACAGTCCGAATAACGATGCTTTTGACAAGCTATACCATTAACACAACAAATTGCACCAAGATTACCAGCAGTACAAGTTTGGCCAGGCTTTGGTGTATTTGTCGGAGCATCGTCAGCAACACATGCACAAGCAGTACCGGTGGTGGTTTGACAAGTACCGTTAAAACCAACACAACGATCGCCCGGATCCTGGTTTATACAAGTTGATGCTCCTAATTTACAAGCACCGTCGGTTTTTGGCTCGGGTGCTTTTGATGGAGCGACGTCTTCCTTTTTACAAACTCGATTAATACATTTGAAACCGGATTGGCAATCAGATGTGGTTTTGCATTCCTCACCTTTAGCTTTGCTTCGATTTTCCTGATTTAGTTTAACCAAATACAAAGTACCCAAAAGCGACAGAACCAAAAATATTACCGAAAATAACTTGTAGTAAGTTGATTTTTTATCATTACCTATCATTTTAAAAAGCCAAATGATAGAGTGAACAGTGCTACCGCAGACAACACGATTAAAATTGTCGGCAGACTGTTGCCGGAAACCGGAGGTTTGGCTGAAGTAGTGCTGGGATGAGCGGTACGAACAATTTCAGTAGGTGTGGGTAGTGGAGTTAAGGTGGGTTGTAAAGTAGGTACTTGTGTGGGCACTAAAGTAGCTGAAGCTGATGCTTCATAGGCGGGAAGATTGTTGTTGCTTTGAGCTAAAATTGTAAAATTTTTAGTAACTGATTGCCAAACACCCGTAGCTGGATTTTGGTATTTGGCGGTAATTGTATGGCTTCCGGCTTCCAAATTCTGCGAAGGTGACCAATGCCAGGAACCAGTTGAATCAGTTTGAACTTGCCCGTTAATGGTAGTTGACGAATTTAGTACAATTACTATAGTGGTATTAATCGGTCCTGTCCCAAAAAATTCAGGACGATTACTATTGATACTTTCACCTTCTGCAGGATTAATAATATCAATATTTTTTTGACTTTGAACCGGAGCAACTGAACTTAAATTGCCAGAGGTGTTACTTTTATAATCAGATGGCACAATTAAAGAATTTTGACCAATTATTATGTCCGGAACGGGATTGTTTAGATCGGTGGTATTGGTTACTTGAGTAACAGAACCGTCGTCGGCAATTACAATAATATCTTCCTCAATGGGGTTTGTTGGGGTCATAAACCAACCATTATATTGATCATTAAAACTACTGGCAAGAGATACCGACCAATTTCCATTAGACGTTACAAAGGAAGAAAGTGGTGACGCACCGGGAATATTAAGATAGACAATTGCGTTACTGGTAGGTTTTTTATCGGAGTTAAGTACTCTGCCCCAAGCGAGGTTTGATACCGGAATAGGTTCTTTAGGTTTTGAGCCGGTCACAAATTTAAATTCGTTGCTTACAATTGTTTTGCCGTTTGAAATAATTGAAAATTTATACTCGGTATTTTCGTTTAAATTTTTCAGTTGAAAATAATGAATTTTGATTGGAGTTGGCGACTGATTGGTATTTAAAAAGCGAACATCTTCCGACACTTGTCCATTGACAGAAAGACTTGATAAACAATTAACGGTAGTGGTAAATGAAATATCAGCCGAATTATAAGTTAAACTGGCGACTTGAAGATTGACAGGATTACAATCGTTGGCAGCTTTGGTACCAAAATTTGTTTTAGAGGTTGTGAGATAAACACCACCAATTACAGCAATAATTAATACAATTAAGCCGATAATAGTTGGGAATCTTTTTTCCTTTTTCATTGAGGAACTATAAAATTATCGGTTGAAATAACTGGTTGATTTTCGGGTGAGTAATATTTTCTTTGCTCAATATCGTCAAGTACTGAAATATCCAGAGATGGTTCTACCGGTTTTAATAAATCACTTTTTTGAACTTCATTGGTGGGTGTTAACAAATTACTATAACTTTTCTGAACAATGACAAAAAATATTGTAATCAGAGTAAAAACACTAATAAAAAGAAAATAAGTAGATATTTTATTTTTTTCCATATATTTCTGGCCAATAATAAAATAAGGCTGAAAAACGAGTATTAATACCCCCATTGGTACTGGCTCCCGAAGAAGCAGTGTTTTCAGGAGGAAGACCAATATTCAACGATTCGATATTGACCAACCGGCGATTTTTTAATAATTCGTTAACAATTTTGACAGCGTCATTAAACCGACCATCAATTGTTAGTCCAAGCGAGTAATTGGTTAAATTTGGATCCAGTTTTTTTGAAGTTCCCGATCCTGCTAAATCAAAAGCGATTTTATTGATTTGAATACCAGCTTCTTGACCAGTTGATTGGGTTTGAAAAGCAGCATCGTAATAATTAGGTCGGTCAGGCAAACTAAAATTAATCAATTGATACTTTTCCTGGGCTAATGAATAAAGATCTTGGGCTTTTATAACATTGTTGATTTTCTTTTTTAACTCCTGCTTCATCAACTGTTTTGATTTAATGTCGCCGACAAGTGAAGAAATTGTTAAAAATGTCGGTCTGACAGCAAAATAGAGAAAGAAAGTAATCAAAATAAATGTGGCAGTAATTTCTGTATTTTTTATAAATTTTTTATTTTCCCGTTGTTTTTTTAGATAAGCAAAAAGGGGCTTTACCTTAGAAACTTGGGCAGAAAATGGATCTGTCATTTCTTATCCTTGGTAAAATTTAACGAAAGATCAACGTTATAGGCAATATCTTTTGGTTTTTTGTCTATGGAGAGAATGTTTACTTTTGCAATGTTTGGATTTACAGCTGAATTGGTAATAAAGTTGACAATTGAATCTTCGCGGTAGGCAATAAAACTAATTTTGGCTGTAATGTCATTAGAATCTGGATCACGAGCAATTGACAGTTGTTTAAAATTAATATCAAGTGGTGTGGACTCGGTTAGTGACTGGACTTTTGACTGATATTCCGGTTGATTTTGATAAAAGTTTTTAATGGTTTTTAAACGTCTTTGAAGCAAGGAAAAGTCTTTTTCGAAATCACTGGTACTCCCAAGAATAGCTTTTTGTTGGCGGATAACTTCGGAAAGATCAGAATTAATTCGATCGAGCCAAAAACGGGATAAAAAAGCACAAATTACTATTAATTCAGTAAAGACAATAACAAAACGACCAACTGTAGTTAACCACCGGCTAAAACGGGCACTAAAAGTATTAATATTTTCTTCGTCCGGTAAAAGGGACATCTCCTTTTTGACAGGCATATTAATAACAGTATATAGAAAAAAATGACTGGTTCCAACACTTATCTTTTTAAAGTTATTCGGTTAAATAGTTTCGGTTAAGTGTAATTTTATAAATCGACGTATTTTACTTATATATCTACTATAATCATCCAACTCATTAATAAGCAGTACTTTGGCTGAAATTATAAAAGTTATTACTCCAATAAGAGAAGAAACTGAAGATAAGATAATAAGGTTAATTGTTTTGCTAGTATCAAAAACAAAATTATCCATAATTCGTATACTAAACCATGAAAACAATCCCATAGTTAAACTGGCAATAAATATTTTAAAGAGATGAATATATGTCTTAATCCAACCCTGACCATCGACTTTTTTAACAAACATATAAAAAAGTCCAAATCCCTGAATAAGATTTCCTATCGAGGCACTAATTGCTAAACCTATAATTCCCAAATCAGTGTAATTTATTAAAAAATAACTACAAGTAACATTTATCAATAATGATACCGCTGAAATGCGGAGAGGGGTTTTGGTATCGTGAAGAGCGTAAAAAGAACGGACTAGAATTTGGATAATTGCCTGACTGATAATTGCCGGGGTAAGAAAGGCTAAAGTTTTAGCTGTTAATAAAGTTGCAACCCAGGGAAATTGTTTGGCACCAAAAGCAATTCTAATAATGGCAATACGGTGGATTAGAACCAGGGTGGTAATTGGAGCGGCGATAAATAAGCTTTGAGTAAGTGTTTTTTTGACTGTATCTCTAAATATTGTCAATTCGTTTCTGGCAATATTTTTTGACAAA
>JAYRQZ010000112.1:0-5859 GCA_041910355.1 Candidatus Woesebacteria bacterium
AAGTTATAAAATTGGAAGTGTTAAGTTGATTTTAATTGACAATAGTAACTGGCGGGGATTAGGAGAAGTACAAAAAAAATGGATTATTAATGAAGTTGGGGAGTGTAGAGTAATAAAATGCTTGGCGGTGATGCATATGCCGCTTAATAATTTGTTGTCAAAACATGTTATGGGTGAGTACAATGAACCTACGGCTGAAGAAGCTAAATGGTTGAGGTCGACTTTGGTTGAAAATAACGTATTAACCGGTTATTCTGGTCATTTGCATTACAATTCCAGTTATAGTTTTGAAGGTTGGGAAACAGTGTTGGTAGGTGCGATGTCTCGTGATCGGAATAATCAGACACCAAGGTATACCGAAGTTGAAATTGTTGAAGATATTCAAGGCGGAGTAGTTGAGGTGAATAATGCAATAAAGGTGTTGGTAGAATAAGTAATGATATTGGGAATTGATCCCGGTTTGGAAAATACCGGCTGGGCGGTGCTTGATGGTGTGAATAAATTGGTTGGTTGTGGAGTAATAAAAACAGGTGTTAAAAACTCTAGCGCCAATAGATTGGAAAAGATATACAACGAAATAGATAATATTATTAAGAAATATAATGTCAAAGCAATGGCTATAGAGACACTTTTTTTTGCCAAAAATGTTAAATCGGCATCAAAAGTATCGGAAGCGATTGGGGTGATTAAAGTTTGTGGGCAGAGAAATGGTTTAGAAGTAGCAGAATATACACCTTTGCAGGTAAAAATGGCATTAGTGGGCTATGGCCGGGCAGAGAAAGAACAGGTAGAGGAAATGGTTAGAGCGGAGCTGGGTTTGACTGAACCGATTAGCCCCAGTCACGCCTCGGATGCAGTTGCTGTGGCGCTGACACATGGGTTTATGATTAAAATTGAGGATTGACAATGTGTAGCACAGTATATACAATATAAGAGTAATGAAATTTGATGAATCAGTAGAATTCCAATGGGATGATGGTAACCAGGATAAAAATTGGATAAAACATCAAGTATCAATTACTGAGTGTGAGGAGGTTTTTTTTGATGATCAAAAGATTAAGTTAAAAGATATCTTACATTCAGACAAAGAGGATAGGTTTATTATTTTGGGGATGACAAAGAAGGATCGAATTCTTTTTATTGTTTATACCATAAGAAAAAATAAAGTTAGAATAATATCGGCTAGGGATGCTGATAAAAAGGAGAAAAAATTGTATGAAAAAAATGCTTAAATTACCAAAGTTTAAAAACGAAGATCAGGAGAGGGAATTTTGGTCGAAAGTTAGTCTAGCGGATTACTTTGAAGCCAAAGATTTTGAGAAGGTTAGTTTTCCAAATTTAAAACCGACATCAGAGTCAATATCGATTCGGATCCCAAAATTTATGTTGAATAGATTAAAGGAAAAGGCAAATGAAATGAATGTTCCTTACCAGTCGTTAATTAAGTCTTTTATAAAATCTGGGTTGATGTTGTAGTTTTTGCTCGACTTTACGTCGGATACGGTGGCGTTGACACACGGGTTTGGCATGAAGAATATTGACAATAGATAAGTGTAGTATAATGTGGTTATGCCGAGTTATGAGTTGAGAGTAAGTGATGGATTTGATATTTTGTTGGGACATTTGGCTTATCAGAGAGATGTAGATATAGGAGAAATTATCAGACGGGCAGTGGCGACGTATGCATGGATTGTCAGAGAGCTAGAAGAACATCCTGGGCGTAAATTATCGATAACTAACTATGACGATATGGTGTTGAGAGATGTTTATTTGCCCTAATTAGTTTCGGGTAATGTTTGTGATATGATGGGGTATGATCAGCAGTTTGCGGGGGACAATCAACCGGATGTGGGGAAATTGGGTGGAAGTTGATGTAAACGGAGTCGGATATTTGATTTATGTAGGTACAAGTTTTTTAAAGAAACACAATGAAGGGGAAAATGTTTTGGTCAAAACTTTTTTGGCAGTGTCCGAAAATGATATAGCAATGTATGGTTTTGACAGTTATGAGGAGTTGGATTTATTTAAATTATTAATAACAGTATCTGGAGTTGGACCAAAAACAGCGGCGCAAATTTTGGGGATAACTGATAGTACAGCGGTGGTAAAAGCAATTGGTGATGCTGATGTTGAATTTTTTAAAAAATTAAAAGGTATTGGGCTTAAAACTGCTCAAAGAATTATTGTTGATTTAAAATCAAAAATTGGCGGTTTGGGTGAATTAAATCTTAAAGAAGAACTGCCATTGCTGGAAGATGATGTAGTTTTGAGTCTTAAACAATTGGGTTTTGACCGGAAAGAAATCGATAGAGTAATTAAAAAAATTCCGGTTGAGATTACCGGTACCGAAGACCGGTTAAGTTGGTGTTTGCAAAATTTAGAATGAGTAAAACTGAAGATTTGAATATAATTTTTAGACCAGAGTTTGATGAAAATGGTCAATGTCTAGTAGTGGTTAGGGAGAGGCAAATGCCAACAATAAATTTAATGTCTACAGATATTTTTGGGGAAGAAGAAAATTTACAGTTATTTGCATCAAAATTTTGCAGTGAATGTAGTGTGGGTAATATGACATCTGATTTGGGAGAGTTGGAGGTAACAGATAAACCGTTGAGATTTTTTTGTTGTATGTCAAAGCTTGATTATAAAAAATTGAGAGCATGTGATACTGATTATGATGAAGAAGATAATTTTGAAGTTCCTGAAGATAATTGGTTTGGGGATGTGCCGTCTGAAGAAATGGAAGAGTTGTATCGTATCGCTTCTGAACATTCAACCTCTAATACGCAAACTTCAAAGCTTATTATTGATCCGGAATATTTTAGAGATCTGGATGCGGATATATTTAAAGGGTGGAGACCGGAGGATGGTCGGGATAATTCAATAGTCATACCAGGTGAATGGGAATCGGTTGATGTTAATGGATATGATTTTGAAGATATTGGTCATCGAGAACAAGATAGTTTGCCACTAAGTCGAGTTATTAGATTTTGTCGATCGAGAGGAGTAAACATAATTGAAAATTTGAATAATGATGAACTGTATATTTTTGGTAATGGTCAGGAGTTAACAATGTTTAGAAGACGGGTTTGTGCTACTTGTAAGGCAATTCCTGTTGATGGGTTAACATTGCCAGATATTAATAATGAAGAGTTTGTTGGATTTAACTGTTTACCGGGTAATGATGATGATGAAGATGATCAAATTAGAAATTGTGATTTAATTTAAACTATGAAAGCTGATTTAAATCCGATCAAAAATGTTGAAGACAAAGAAGTGGAACTCAGTTTACGACCAAAATCACTGGCAGAATTTATCGGTCAAAAAAAGTTAAAAGATCAGTTGTCAATTTTTATTCAGGCGGCTAAGGGCAGAGGAGAACAGTTGGACCACATATTATTTTACGGGCCACCAGGATTGGGAAAAACGACTTTGGCAATGCTGATGGCATCCGAGATGGGGTCAAGTATCAGAATTACATCAGGGCCGGCACTTACCCGGGCGGGGGATTTGGCATCAATTTTAACAACGTTAAAAAAAGGCGATTTATTGTTTATTGACGAAATTCACCGGTTGAGCAAAATGGTTGAAGAAACACTGTATAGCGCCATGGAAGATTATGTGTTGGATATAGTTTTGGGTAAAGGACCATCAGCTAGGTCAGTTAGATTAAAATTACAAAAATTTACCATTGTCGGAGCCACCACCAGGATCGGATTAATCAGTGGTCCGATGAGGGACCGGTTTGGATATGTTCAACAAATAGATTTTTATGAAGATGATAATTTGGCTGAAATAGTTAAGCGGACGGCAAAAGTGTTAAATGTAGAAATAAGTGAAGACGCGGCGAGAGAAATTTCCAAAAGATCGAGAGGTACTCCCCGGATTGCCAACCGGTTGTTGCGCCGGGTGCGTGATTATGCCCAGGTAAATAGTGATGGCAAAATTAGTTCGGCTGAAGCCAAAGAAGCTCTTGAAAAATTAGGAGTAGATGAAATGGGTTTGTCTGATGCAGATAGGAGATATTTGGATGTGGTCAAAAAACAATATGGCGGAGGTCCGGTGGGAGTGGAAAATATTGCGGCGGCATTAACTGAAGATGTGGGAACGATTACCGATGTCTATGAACCGTTTTTAATGAAAAAAGGATTGATAAAACGAACACCGAAGGGGAGGGTAACGATTTAATTTTTTAGATTCGTTCGACTTTTGTTTGATCAACAATAAGACGATAATGGGTTCTGTCTGCCTCTAAATATGCTTCTTCAATACCGCGTCTTTTTGCACGATTTGAGGTTAGAGCTGCAACTTTTTTAACGATTTCCTTTTGAAAGGGTATTGTTTCGGTTGAAAAATTTAATGCAGTACTGGTGGCAGGCACTGTAACAGTGTATTTTGGTAGAAATCTTTCAAATATGCTCATGGTTTGTTGATTATAATAAAAAATTTGGATTGGACAAGGTAGATGATTACTTTTGATATTGATAGTAGTATAATTTATTGATGACGGCTGAATATCGAATTGGTAATGAGAGCTATATAATTAAAGATGGTTGTTATTCTGCTGCTGATTTGGAAGAAATAATTAGAAGGTCCCCGCTAGTAGATTTACTTATAACTCAACCCGGTATTACTATTATTCGCAAAACTGGCGCTAGTTTTTTAGATGTCAGTTTTATTTATTCGAAGGATGATGGCGTGACTATTAAGGTTGATAATGTAGAACATTTAATTCGGCATGTGGGTCCGGAAGTGAAAGTTAGGCAGGTTGATCCGGTTTTGGGCTAATTTTATTTAACGTACCAAATAGTTTCGGCACTCCAGGGGATTTGGTTTTGGGTGTTAGAAATGATGGTTTCTCCTTCGCCTGGTGATTTGTCAATTAGAGGTCGGAAGAGAGCGTGTCTCCAGCCGGAAACTCGGGCGTTGGGTGCGACTATAGTCATGTCGACTAACGCTTCGCCATTGTTTACCCAAACCGGAGTATTAGCGTTTAATTTCCATTGAGTTGGGGCGGCTAAAGTACAGGATGATGGGGTTGATGATTGATTCATACAACTTTTCACTTCAAGATAGCCAGTATAAGGAATTATTTTACCTGTATTTTCATCTTTCCAAGATACTTTTAATTTCCACCACGAATTGATAGTAGCACCACCTGTTGGAGTTTCGACCGAAGTAATTAATGGATTTTGGTTTGGTTTCAATTGATAGTATGATGTTAGATCCATGGACAGATGTGGGCTTAACATTTTTGTAGATGTTGAGTTGTCAAAATTACAATCCAGATTAGTGGGATCTTTTACCAGATCTTGTTGAGTTAGTTTAGTGCAATCTTTTGATTCCAGTTTTATCCGGCCAATACCTTCAGCATAATACCAGTCTTCCCGAATCGACCAACCGCCATTATAATTTCGTTCAAATAAAGTTAGACGAAGAGCGGGACCAGAATAAGCGGGAGTATCTACAGATTCTAAGTAAATTTGATTTTTTGTTTGTCTTTCTGCAGACCAATAATCGGGATTTGGATGATAAGTCATATTGCAACTAAATGCACCATTTTCGTTATAGATTCGGTCTACCCCTGAATAATTAAAACTGGTATTGATATATCGTTTGGTAAAATAATGCGGCGGATAATAAAAATATTCAAAATCAACCCAACTATCATTAGAATAACTTCTTTGAGCCATCGAGTATGTGCCTAGATTGCCAATCATATTTCCGGTAGTAGGCCGATTATAAAGCTTACCAAAAGGTCGGCCGATTGTCTGATTTGACCAGGGATTATTAGTAACATCAAAATAGGTAACAAATTTTCGAAAATGAGTTGTCTGATTTTCACCGTGATAACCTTCG
>JAYRQZ010000113.1:0-3627 GCA_041910355.1 Candidatus Woesebacteria bacterium
AGCAGAACAACACCGACTAAGGTTTGGGAATTTTTGAGAATCACAGACAGAAGCGAACCGACGGTAGGATAAGTGGAAGAAATAGTTTTGCCAGGTTTGAGTGGCGGATCAATAACGACTTGAGCTAATAGACGATTCATAGACAGAAAATTATACTATGCAATCGATTTTAATAAAATAGGCCAGATTGGTTAAATTAGGGTATTGATAGGCTAAAAATAGTGATATAATACGCCACAAAAATCAATTGAAAATTGTCAATTGAAAATTAGGAATTAACCCAAAATATGCGTAAAACTGCCCTTTTATGTTTTTTGGCAATAATTATATTTGCCGGCAATTTAACGGATGCGGCGGCGATAAAAAGTGAACCGACGATAACTTACAGACCAATTGAGCCGACGATAGTGATAGTGGAACCGACAAGTGTGGTGGTAAAAGAAAATATTACCAATACCAATGACAATATTAATTCTAGTCGATTAGAATTAATATTTGAGAAAAATAAGTCGGGGGTTTGGAATGGATTTAATAGTATCAGAAAAATTGAGGAAATGGCGATTTACCGAGGAGTAGCGGCAAATACGGTAGTATTGTTGCTATTGTTACCGTTGGTGGCAACAATGGTGTCGTTATTGCATTATTTTGTAGGTTTGTCGGGTTATGGAATATTTATGCCGACAATGATTGCGGTGGCATTGTTGGCAACAGGTATTGCCGGAGGATTGATTTTATTTGCGCTAATTTTAGCAATATCACTTTTAAGTAATTCATTTTTGAGAAGATATAAGTTGCATTTTTGGCCGGCCAGATCAATTAATTTGATGTTTATTTCAATGGGAACGTTTGGGTTGATGGTGGTATCAACTTATATACCAATACTAGATATCAGTAAAATTTCAATATTTCCGGTACTATTTATGATAATGTTGGCGGAAGAGTTTGTCAGAACCCAACTGGCTAAAAGTAAAAGTGAGGCAAAAAAATTAATGGCAGGGACTTTAATTTTGGCAATTGTAGGTGCGGCAGCGATGAATATCCGTTCGATTCAGGAGTTTGTTTTGTTAAATCCGGAGATTAGTTTGGTAACCGGATTGGTAATTAATTTAATTGTTGGGAGTTATACCGGAATTAGATTTTTGGAAATAAGAAGATTTAGAAAAGCAATAAGAAAGAAGTGATTTATAAAGTATGATTTATGATTTACGAATAAAAAAATGTTTGGGATAAATTTAAAACAATACCGGCAATTTTTGACTAAAAATGAACGAAATAAGGTATATTTGAGAAAAAATAGTAGTGAAGGCAGAACCGTGGCTGACAGTAAATACAAAACTAAAAAAATATTAGCTAAAGCAGGAATCGGAGTACCTAAATTGTTGGCAAAATTTAAAGTGATAGAGGATGTTGAAAAATATAATTGGGAACAAATTGATGGCAATTTTGTGATAAAACCAATATCCGGCTACGGAGGTGAAGGGATTTTAATTATCAGAAAGAAAATTAAGGAAGATAAATTCCAATTGATGGACGGAAGGATTATTGCTCTGGAAGATTTGAAAATACGGTGTTTGGAAATATTGGCAGGCAAATATAGTCTCCATGGATTGCCGGATGGTGTACTAATAGAAGAAAGAATTAAAATCCACCCAATGTTTTTAAGTTATACCAGGGTAGGAACACCCGATATTGGGGTAGTGGTATACAACAAAGTACCGGTGATGGCTTTTTTAAGAATTCCGACTGAAAAAAGTGGAGGAAGGGCAAATTTACAACAAGGGGCGATGGGTTTGGGGGTTGATTTGGCAACCGGAATAACTACTTATGGTATTCAGGGAAAAGACGAAGAAATCAAAAAGATTTTTGATAGAGGTAAGAAAAGGATGATAAAAGTTAACGGAATAAAGATTCCGATGTGGAGGGAGGTAGTGGAAACAGCGGTTAAAAGCCAAAAAGCAATACCGGGTTTGGGGTTTATGAGAGTGGATATAGTACTTGATAAAGAAAAAGGACCGATGGTGCTTGAAGTTAATGCTAGACCAGGATTGTCGATTCAAATTTGCAATAAAGCCGGATTGAAATTACGGATGGAGAAAATAGAAGATATTGATGTAAAAAGTGTTGACCATGCTGTGATTTTGGCAAAATATTTGTTTGGAGAAAGTTTTTTTGAAAAAGTGGAACAAAAGGAAAAGGTTAAAACAGTTCAACCGCTGGAAACAATAAAGGTAAAAGTACCCAAAGGTTTTAAGCCGGATTTACAAAAAAGTCCGGTTATCAGGCAAGGAAAACACAGAGTGGTGGAGGTGAGAGCGAAAATTGATACCGGGGCATTCAGAAGTTCGATAGACAGAACATTGGCAACTAAACTAGGATTACTTGAGAATAGCCGAGTGTTGTATTACCGGCACTACCGATCAAGTTTGGGCAAACACAAAGATAGACCGGTGGTGGGGATTACTTTTTGGCTGAACGGGAAAAAAGTGATTACAGCGGTAAATGTGGCTGACAGGAGCAAGCTTAGAACAAAATTTTTACTAGGAAGAAAAGATTTAGAAGGGTTTTTAATAAGTGCCAAAAAAGAAAATTGATTTATGATTTAAGATTTATGAAATATGAATAAAAAAACTAAAATAGCGGTGTTTTTTGGAGGAAAGATTAGCCAACATTTGGTGCTGATCAAAAAAGCGGCAAAAAAGTTGGAAATTAACTTAGACCTGATTTCATATAACCGGGTTTGTTTTGATACAGCTGAAAATAAAGTAAAAATTAGAGGAGGTTTGGGCAGATGGGGCGATTCTGGCAATCATGAAAATTGGATAAAGATTGAAGATTATGACGTGTTGTTTTTTAGAACTACCGGAAAACATTGGGAAGAAGTGGATTTGATTCTTCAACAAGCTCGGGATAAACAAGTAGTGGTTGATCCGATTGTAAGATATGGAAAACCGTCGATGGCTTGCAAAGCATATCAAATGCTTCAGTTAAAAAAGGCGGGGATTGAGGTACCAAAAACAGTTTATGGAAGCTTGTGGTTTTTGTATGAAACAATGAAAATTTGGACGAATTCTCGTGAGCAAATTTTTCTTTCCGGTGAGTCTGGAAGCCAGGCTCAGTGTCAAGAAAAATTACCCACTTCGAATTCTTGTTTTGATTTTCCGGTAATCATTAAAGGAAGCGGGGGAGATAGGGGAACGAGAGTGTTTAAGGCTGACAACTTGGAAGAATTAGAAAAATTAATTAGAAGTTTGAGGAAATCGGAAACGGAAGAAGGAAAGAGATATATGTTGCAGGAATATATACCAAACGAAGGAGATTACCGAGTGTTAGTGTTGGGCAAAAAAGTATTGGGAGTGATGAAGCGAAGCTCACAAAACAATGAGGAGTTTAGGAACAATTATTCAGCAGGCGGGACAGTGGAAGTAGCTGATTTGCCCGATGATATAAAGAAAATAGCAGTAAAAGCGACTGATGTTTGTGGTTTGGGAGTGGCGGGAGTAGATGTGGTTTTCAGAAACAATGATTTTAAAAAGCCGGTGATATGGGAAGTGAATAAAGGACCGCAATTTAAAGGATTTATGAAGGCGACTGGAATAAATGTGCCAGAGGAAATAGTTAAATATTTAG
>JAYRQZ010000114.1:0-2238 GCA_041910355.1 Candidatus Woesebacteria bacterium
CATCAAAATAGGATTTCCCGCTAGGAGCATCAACAATTGTGGGGAGAAAAATTGGTTCGACAGAACTTTTGCCACCACTTTGGAAAAATGTTTGCAAAAATATATGCCAGTCTTCCGGAATCATATCCAGATCCCAATAACCGGCTAAATCAATTAATCGATAAGATGATGAATAGCAGGAATAATTAAAAAATAGACCGTCCGGTTCCTGAATGTTAGATATATGGATAACATTTCCTAGAGTACCGATAATTCTAATAGGGGCTGGAACACTATTGATATTATGATGCCAAAAAATTGGTGATTGCCAAAAACGATAATAACGATATGGGCTGGAAGCAAAATGATAAGTTAAGGCAGAGAAGTATTTGGGGTTAAAAATCGTATCTACATCACAGCTAGTCAAAGTAAGGTTATCCATTGAAAACAAACCGGAATCAATGTATTTTTGTTTAAAATATTTGGCTGCCCATGCTTCGTTGCTATGTTTTCCCACTGTTTCACCGGGCAAACCAGCCGGATGAAGAGTAAAGATTAAGTTACCAAAAGTATTTTTGTATTTATTAGTAAAATATTTTTCAGTCGCTTGATTGTTTGCCTCACCGGCTCTTTGCTCCTGAGCAATAATGACATTGATTTTTTTTAGATCAATATCGATTTGGGCAGCTAAACTACCAACGGCCATTTCAATTACATCGTTTGGCTCTTTGTAGGAAGAGATAACAACTACATGATTAATATCGTTATACTTTAGCCAATTTGATCGGAAGTTATTCTGAAAATAACTAAGCCAGTTGGTAGCTTGTGATGTTCGAATTTTAAAATAACCAATAATGGCAAAAAGGGATGATTTAAACGATTGATACAGCCAGTAAATCAGAAAGGCGATGACAAAATAAGCTACTACTTTAGGGAATAAAAATGCACCCCATATAGGAAAAGTAATCGCAACCCAAGCAAAAATACCGGGAATCATTTCAAAAAAACGATATAATCTGGTGTTTTTTTTCATATCAATATTTTCTACCTTAGATTATAATGTGGTACTAAATTTTAACGATACCTTTTGTGTTATTTGTATAGTAAGACTATTTATTATATCAGGGTAAAATATATTAATGTTGAAAGCACCGATTGAAGCAATAATTGCGACGTTGGAATATGGGAATAGGTATGGCATTGTCTACAGTAAAAATGATATTGCTTATAGGTTAATATCGGCAAATATATACTCAGAAGACAGTATCTGGAAGACAATTAAAAAATATAAGTTAAGGGTTGGCGGAATAAAAAATCGATGCGTTGACAACAAGATGAGGTTAGCCAAATCGTTAGCAATTGATTTAGCAAAACACTTTGCTGATATTTTATTAATTGGAGTTACTGGCTCAGTAGCGGCTGAATATCCAAATAATACCGATGATATTGACATAATGATAGTAACAAAAAAAGATAAACTGTGGTTAACTAGATTGAAGTTACGATTGTATGTATTTCTGAATAAAATTCCCCATAGAAGATACGGCCATAAAGAAAGAAAGGACGAATTTTGTTTTAATTTGTGGCTTGATGAAGAAGCATTAATACTGCCAAAGAGTAAAAGAAATTTGAAGAATGCAATGGATTTGGTGTTAATAAAACCATTAATTAATAAGAATTTAATATATGAAAGACTGGTGTCAGTAAACAGGTGGGCAAAGAAATATGTAGCCAATGGTTATAGTAGAATAAATGCAACTAAAATAATAAAAGGTAAAAAATTCGAACATAGTAGTATTTTTGACAAAATTATAAATTGGTTGATATTCTGGCCACAATATTGGTATATGAAGACAAAGATTGGGGGTGGGTTAATCGACACAAAAAGAGCATTTTTTCATCCTAACTCAAATTAGTGATAGAATTAGTAGTTAAATGTCTATGTTGATAACAAAAAAGATAGTGATTGATGCTTTGTTGCGACTTTTAGTAGTGATGTTGGGGTTGGTAATTGTATTAATATCGATTGCCAGAGCCGGCTTGGAGATATTAGCCCAAGAGGAAACGAACACCAATATAAGAAATGATTCAGTCAATTATTCAGTGTCTTTTGAAGACGGAGAAATAGCGTCGGGGAATTATAAATTACCCGGTACCGGTATGTTGCCAGATAATGCATTTTATGGGATTAGACAATTGAGAGACTGGCTATGGCTGACTCTAAGTAGCGGAAAAAATAAAGTAAAAATAGCCTTGCTC
>JAYRQZ010000115.1:0-6179 GCA_041910355.1 Candidatus Woesebacteria bacterium
CTTTGATGACATTGGGTGTACGGTATTTATCCTGAGTAGCTACTTTTTTACCGATTTGAAGACTCCCCTTGCCGTCTTGGGTGTAGGCTTCTTCCGGGGGGAAGGTAATATTGTTAACCAAGACAGTAGGAGAACCCTGAATGTTGTATTTGGTAGTTAAAGCAATTTCGGCTTCAATTAGTTTGACGGCATCTTTGTTGAAACATTCGGTAATTTTGTTTGTATCCAGACCGACTGATTTGGCTTGCTGTTCCCAGCAGGTATCGGCGTTATCTGAGGTACAGTTTTTGTTAACTGCGCCGACAAAGTCCCACCAGATCTTTTTGTTTTCGGCTTGATTCCAGACACACATTTCCCGGACATTTTGATTAGCTTCCTGACGGCCGTGAAGTGAAGCGTACATTGAACCGTCACCGGTTTTTAAATAACCTTTTTCATCAAGGCAGGTAGCTAAATTCTGGCTGATGGTTTTTTTACATTCGGCTTCGGATGTGAAATATTTGTTTTGAACATAGACAGCACATTGACTTGGATCACCAGAACGGGAATTACAATAGCTTTTTAAATCACTTATTTTGTCAAAAATATAATGTGGAGTTAAGGTGGCTTTATCTTTTAACAAATCATAAACTGGTCTTAAAATATCTTCCATTTGATTGCCATAGGGACAGAAACTCATGACATAAAAAGATAAATCGGGTTTGTCGGATTTTTCAGCGGCAAAAACAACGCTGTTTTTGGTGTCGACATTGGCAGCAGTGGATGAATTTGTCCCACCTTTCATTTTAGTCCAGGCATAACCGGAATAAAAAGAAGTGACGGCTAATAATAGACTGAAAAATATAACACCGGCAAGCGGTATTCTAACAGTTTTAATTTTTTTCTCCATAAAATTTATTAATTGATAATGTTTATTGTTCAACAATGGATATAGCTTCGACTGGACAAGAAGTAACGGCTGAATTTATCTTGTCGTTTATTTCTGTCGGTTGCTGTTTAACCTTAGCTTTATAAGAGGTGTTATCAAGTTCAAAAGTATCGGGATCGATTAGGGGGCAAGTGTTACAACCAATACATTTTTCCTGATCAATTTTAATGACTTTATTTGACATATGTTTTTCATTATAGCAGATAGTTTTTAACACTACTGGATTTGAGAAATTCACCGGATTTTATAATGGCGGTTAAAACCATATAAATTCTGTCTTCGGCATCGTCGCGGGTAATTGTTTTGAGATTATTTGGAAAATAGTGGAATATTTCATTGCGACCATATTTCCAGGCGTTCCAAAGTATTTCGGCTAATTCCTCCCCACTTTCATCAATATCGATTAATTTTTGATAAATTGAAAAACGTTTGTAACGAAGTGATGGATTTAGAGTTTTGCCGACTCGGAAACGGTCGCTTTCATAATTATATTGATCAATTATATGAATTTTTAGGAAAAAATCTTTTAAATAACCTTCGTATGCCTTGGATATTGGCGATACCAGAAATGAATAGTCGCTAATATGATCAAATTTTTGAAGACGAGACAGGATTAATTCGACATCTTTGACTAAATTATCCTGTGACGGTGAAAGATATTTTTGGGCTTCTTTAAATGTAGTTGAGCTAAGCTGACTCATAACTGGGATTTTAGAAGAAGCCAAGTAAATATCAAAGTAAGAATAAAAAAGATTTGAATATATCTTTTCAAATAATTGGTAGGTAATTGTTTGGTTTCCCGGGCAAAGAGCCAGTTTTGAAGATGTTTTTTGTCTAATTGATAATCTTCAATTTCGTCTACTATTAAATGAATATTAAGAGCAAGCAGAAAACCCATACCGAACGCACTATTACTGGAAGTGAAAACAAATATTGATATTAGAGCTAAAACTACTTGAAAGAAAAAATGGTGGAAAATTAAACTGGTATGTTGTTTGTGGGTTGATTCAAGTAGTTTTAAAACTGATCGATAATCATATTTACGGATGGCAATTTGAGCCAGTCGGCTTTCTTCGGTATTGGGGTTTAAATAAAGCCAGTAAATCAGATGATCAAAATCTAAGAAAAATGAACCTAAAGATAAACCAAAAAAAAGAGCCAAATAATTTAACCAAGAAACTCCCCGAAATAACCAAAAAAGGGAAATAATTGAGAATATAATTAACAGCGGAGTTAGATGGCGACGTAATTCTGATTTCACTAGTTAATATTAACAGAAAAAATTACTCATATCTTAGAGCTTCGATGGGAGAGAGTTTACTGGCTTTGCGGGCGGGAGCAACGCCAAAAATAATTCCAACCAGGGCAGAAACTCCAAAGGCAATTAAGACAGAATCAAAAGTGACTTTGGCAGGAAAGAATTTGTTGATAGCTGAAGCTCCGAGTCCGCCCAATAAAACACCAATTAATCCACCAAAACAGGATAAAATAACTGCTTCGATTAAAAATTGAATAAGGATGGCCCGAGGATAGGCACCAATAGCTTTGCGTAGACCAATTTCCCGGGTTCGCTCAGAAACTGTAACTAACATAATATTCATTATGCCGATACCGCCAACGATTAGAGATATGGCGGCAATACCGGCTAATCCAACAGTTAGAGTGCCGATAATCGAATTGATGCTGCTAAGTAATTGGCTACTATCAAAGACGGTAAAAGCATCCTTGTCAAATTTTTTTAACATGATTTTGTTGGCGGCAATTTTGGTTTGAGGGACGTCATCTTTGGTGGGAGTTTTGATCAGTATTCGTTGAATATTTTGTTTGCCGGAGAATTCGAATGCATTGTCAATTGGTGAAAATATTTGAGCATCAACATCGGGACCACCAAAACTACCACCCCGTTTGTCTAAAATACCGATGACTTTCATATTTTTGCTTTTGATGATAATTTTTTTCCCTAAAGCATTACCGTTTGGAAAAAGATCGTTGGCGATGTTGTACCCAAGCACTACTACGTCGCTTTTTTTATCATCTTCCTCGCTGGTAAACCAACGACCGTTACCCGGAGAAGGAACCTCGTTGGCGCCGGTGGCATATTGATAGGTGGTACCAATAAAAAAGATGTCGGTTTTGGTAATTTTGGCTGATTTTACGGTAACTGTAGTAACCGCGGCCGGTATGACAGTATTGCCCCGGAGTTGGCGGCGCAAATTAGAAACATCAGTCAAACTAAAGGTAGTAGATACGAATTGACCACCACCACCGCTACTGTTAAATCCGCCTTTATCATTGAATATTTTTCCAGGGGCAATAAATATACTGTTAGCCCCTAAACTTTCAAACTGATCGCTGATATAAACTTTAAGACCATTACCAATTGAGGTTAATAGAATAACTGATGTTACGCCGATAATTATGCCAAGAGATGTCAGAACCGTTCGTCCCTTGTTCTTTAAAATTGAACGGAAGCTTGATCTTAATAGGTCGTCTAATGATGGTTTAAGCATTTTTTATTTCAATTTTACCGTCATTAATAATTACAATCCGGTCAGCTTGTTTGGCCAAATCAAGATCGTGAGTAACCAAAACAATGGTCCTCCCCTCTTCCCGGTTTAGCTGGTGAAATAGAGTCATAACATCTTTGCCTGATTTGGAATCTAAATTACCAGTCGGTTCGTCAGCTAAAATAATTTTGGGATTGTTGACTAAAGCCCGGGCGATGGCAACCCGCTGCTGTTGACCGCCGGAGAGTTGAGCGGGAGTGTTTTTTAGTTTATCTTGTAGTCCAACTTTGGTAAGCATTTCCATTCCCAGTGGCTCTCTTTTGCTTTTGGGGATATCTGAATAAAGGAGGGGTAACATAACATTTTCTAAAGAGGATGTTTTGGCCAGGAGATTAAATTGCTGAAAAACAAATCCGAGGGTGACATTGCGAATTTGGGCCAATTGTCTTTCGTTTAGACGGGAAATATCCCGACCTTGGAGTAAAACTTGACCTGAAGTGGGATTGTCGAGTAATCCGATAATGTGCATTAATGTTGATTTGCCTGATCCGGATGGGCCGGTAATCGAGACGAATTCACCTGACTTAATCGACAATGAAACACCGTCAAGGGCGTTGAATTGAACATTGCCGGAATTGTAGGTTTTGACAACATTTCTCAATTCCAAAACGACAGTTGAACTATTTTTTGATGATGACGACTTGATCATTTGATGACAGACCTTCTAAAACTTCAGTATCAGTATCGGTTTGGATGCCAATTTTAATATCTTTACGAATCAAATCTTTATTGGATTTTAGGTAAACATAACTTTGACCATTGTCATCGTTAATTGCATCGGTGGGAATAATTAAAGCATTGTCTGATTTTGCTAATATAATGTTGGCATCACCATCCATGCCGAGTCGGTAATTAGAACTAATATTGCTAACAGGTAATTCGAAACGTATCTCATAAACGGTTGATGTTTGGCCGGATACGGGAGTAAAAGCAATATAGGTAATTTTTGAGTCGATTTTTTGATCGGGAAAACTGTCAATCGATAAAGTGGCGGGTTGGCCGATGCGAACTTTGGTAACTGCTTCTTGGTCGATTTCGGATTTGAAATAAAGGCTGTTGGGATTAACTATGACAAATGTAGCAGTGGCCGGAGTAACATTGGCACCGGCAAATGGCTGATCGATACTAACAACAACTCCAGAGATGGGGCTAACCAAAACAGATTCTTTGATAGCCATGTCGGTAATTTCGTAATTGATAACACTGTTGTCGAGAGAATACTGAGTCCGGTCGAGAATTCGCTGAATCGTATCGGTGACTAAAAATTTTTCTTTAGTTTGTTTGTAGGTATCTTGGGTATCGTTAAATTGACTAAGTTCAGTCCGGTAATTGTTAAATTGAGTTTGTAAATTTTTGCGAAGCTGTTCTCGGTCCAAACTGGCAATAGCCTGACCGCGACGGACGGTATCACCGACTTTGACCCCAACCCAATTTAGTTTGCCGGAGTTTTGAAAACGGAGATTGGCAATTTGATCGGTATCAATTGAAGCAGCCAAAGTTAATGTATCTTCAATGGTACCTATCTTGGGTGTATATATAGTGTCTTTTTTGGAATTGTATTTGAGAGCTGAACCTTTGGTGTTTTGAGACTGAATTTGACGGGCGCTAAAAAATATGGCAACCAAAATAATGGCGGCGATAATGATTTTTTTGATATTAGCTGATATATAAGTCATTCGAATATGCATTATACCTCAAAGTTTGAATTTATGGCTGATTATTAGTTGATTTTAACTCTTTTAGTTTCCACATAAACAATTTGGATGGGGTCCGAACCTGGGAAGGAAGATGGTCTTTGACAAAATAACGGGCAGTTTCGAGAATTTTGCGATCGGTATTTTTGGCCAAACGAATATAAAGGGAGCGGTTTTTCCAGTCTTTTAGTTCTTCGGCTAATTGAAGGCCGTAGGCTTGAAATTCATTTTTAATGTATTTTTGCCGTTTTTTGATAGTATCAGACATTTTGAAAAGAGTGTCAGCGATTAGCGATGGTTTGGCGGTACGGGTCATTTTTTTTGATAAGTACCAATAATTTCAGCCATATCCAGAACATGGTTTTTGATTGCTTTTTGAAGTGTTGATGAATTAGTATCCGGCGGTAGATCAAGAATGGTATTTAGGGCATAGATTTTAAAAGAGTAACGATGTCTACCATAGGGAGGACAGGGGCCGTTATATTTGTTTTTACCGAAATCATTTATGCCTTCAACGCCAGGTGTGCTTTCGGTTGTGATTTCAGTTAGCGTAGGATTTATGTCCCACATCAACCAATGGGTAAAAGTACCCCCGGGAGCGTCAGGATCATCAACAATTAGTGCCAAAGATTTCGCATTTTCGGGAGTATCAGAGATAATTAGGTTGGGATTGACATTTTCGTCCTGACAGGTAAATTTTGTTGGAATTTCTCCATTGTTTTCAAAATCAGTTGAAGTAAGGGTCATCAGATTAGGAGTATATAGTTTTTGACTATTACTGGAATTGGTTTGTTTTTGGTAAATTAGAAAACTAAATATGATTATAAAAAAAATAATCAAAAATATTTTGATCATATATACATTATATATTGAATCTGATCGGTACTAAACGTACACTTTAAGAAGATGAACAAGGGTGGAATTACCGGAATTAAAGTAAGTGGACTATGGGGTTTTTAATTGAATCCAATTTATATTTGAGCTTAAATC
>JAYRQZ010000116.1:0-4822 GCA_041910355.1 Candidatus Woesebacteria bacterium
CAAAAACCTGTATGGAAAATATATATTTACACGTGGCAATCACACCTTTGATCTACAAAAAAAATGGCCTAGAAAAAAATATACCGATTTAATAAATACAAGATTTAATATTGACATTTTCGGTAACTCCGAAGAACAAATACTTCAAATTTTAAAACAACAGAAAATTGATATTGCCGGTTTAACCAATAAAGCTCGTATTGTTGATAATTTATGGAAAATTGTCCGTCAGGAAATTAGTGGTCCTATTTTTGTTATAGACGAACCAAAGTTTACATCGCCGCTTGCAAAATCTCATCTTAACAATGATTCCATCACCGAACGGTTTCATGTAATAATTGCCGGTTCAGAACTTGGAAACGGTTATTCAGAGTTAAATGATCCATTAGACCAACTTGAAAGATTTAAAGAACAGCAAAAAAACAGAGAGCTGGGTGACGAAGAGTCACAAATGATGGATATAGACTACGTTGAGATGCTTGAATGGGGTATGCCACCTACTTCCGGTTACGCTCACAGTGAAAGACTTTTTTGGTTTTTGGAAAATGTAACTGGTCGAGAAGGAACCCTTTTCCCGCAAATGAAATTTGAAATTACAGACGAAACAAGAAATATTTATAATCTGCCGACCAAATCAACAACTTCTACTGCCAACAACAATTCCACTCAAGCTGTTGGTTTAGCCAATGCTTTAGTAATAATCGGTGAAGTTATCACCATATCCAAACATCCAAATGCCGACAACCTTCAGATATATCAGGTAAAAACTGGACATAACCAGATAAACAGTGTTGTTAGTAGTTGTCAAAACGTCAAAGTTGGCGATATCGTTCCTCTTGCACTGATTAATGCAACATTACATGCACCAAACAACAAAACGCTTAAACTAAAAAAATCAAAGATTCGTGGAGTCGAGTCAGAATCCATGATGTGTTCACCTCTGGAGCTTGGGATAAACGATAGCCATGATGGGATTTATATCCTACCTCGGAATCTTCAAAAATATCTTGGTCAACCGGTCAACAAACATCTTGAAATTTAATTATTCAGTTATCTTATAAACTATATCGCCGGGCTTAACATCACTTGATACTTTTAAACCAACTTCCGAACCTGAATCCGCTGTGTTAACCTGTTGATGGTTTACCTGCATAGAATCAACGGTTTGTTCTACGCCTTCACAATCCTCGCCAATTCTTATCTTTTCACCAATCATTAAACTACCATCAGTCACTTGAAGTACTGCCACTTTTATTTTATTAAAATAATGAGTTATATTACCAACTTTTGTATAATTCAAATATACTCACCTTCCTTTCATCCAAATATTAAACTATAATATATTATCACAATGAACCGACAAGCTTTTTTTGACGCAGTAAAGGCCAATCTTGAACCAAATATCTTTTACCATTCTTTAGCCCTAGAAGCTTGTATGCTTGGTTTGTATGATTATTTTAAAGAAAACAATCTTCTAACAGAAAACGAGCCTACACGTGAAGAATGGGGATTGGCTGGATTAATCCATGATATTGATTTTGGTGGTGATACCAAAGATGAACATCCTCTTAAAACGATCGAAGTACTAAAAAAATATAATTTAGAAATATCAGATTCTATTCATCAATTAATTTTGGCCCACGATAGACGTCAAAATATTCAATTAGATTCCAAAGCCAAGTGGTCAATCTTTTGTGCCGATTCACTTACTGGATTAATTATGGCAGTAGCCTATGTATATCCCGATAGAAAACTTTCATCAGTTAAAGTATCGTCTGTTGTCAAGCGATTTTTAAAAGAACCTAAATTCGCCGCCGGTACACGACGCGATGAAGTAGCTATGTGTTCCGACCCTAACGGTCTCAATTTATCTGTCGATAAATTTATAGAAATATGTCTGACATCAATGCAACATATAGCCCAAGATATCGGCTTATAGCATTATCTACGATGTATAACATTTGTGTAATATGCCTGTTCTTCCAAATATTTATTAGTCCGCAATTCATTAAATTATGTTAAAATACCCGTTATCTAATGCTTGTCTATACAACATTTTATCGGTCTCGTTTTAATTTATTTTTCATTTCTGATTACTCTATGTCGGGGTTATGGACGCGCCTATCCCCAAAAAATAGACGTAAATTATAAATATAATTTAATATGATTGATATAAATTTAATTAGAAATAATCCAGACTTAGTTAGAAAAAGTATTTTAAATCGTCAAAAAGACGTCACTGTATTAGATAAAGTTTTAGATCAAGACAAACTTTATCGTCAAATACTTTCAGAAGCCGAATCTCTTAGAAGTCAGCAAAATACATTAACCAAAAGTTTTAAAGGTAAACCGACTGCTGATCAAATATATTCCAGTAAAAAAATTAAAGATCAGTTAAAACTGGTTGAAGATAAATTAAAAATTACCGAAAACGATTTAAATAATTACCTGGAGGAAATACCCAACATTTCTTCCGATGATACGCCAATAGGCAAAGACGATAACGACAATGTCATAATCAAAACAATCGGCGAAAAACCAATTTTTGATTTTAAACCCAAAGACCATGTTGAGTTGGGTGAATTACTTGATATTATTGACATAAAAAAAGCCTCTGAACTTTCTGGATCACGTTTCGGTTATTTTAAAGGTAAAGCAGCTGTTCTCGAAATGGCAATAATGTTTTATTCTTTTAAATTAATGACCGAAAAAGGTTTCGTAGGAATGATTCCTCCTGTTATGATCAAGAGTAAAACCGAATGGGGTTGTGGCTATGCTAGTAATAAAAATCTAATGAATGCTTATTACTCAATTCCCGAAGACGATTTGATATTTATTAGCAGCTCAGAACATTCGGTTGTTCCCTATCATCAAAATGAGATATTAGAAAGCTCTGCTTTTCCCATAAAATATATTAACTTTTCACCTTGTTTTCGTCGTGAAGCCGGTACCTACGGTAAAGATACTCGCGGATTATTTCGGGTTCATTTTTTTAATAAGGTCGAAATGAATGTATTCACGTTGCCGGATATCAAATTATCCGACGATATGTGCCTGGAGATGCTTTCACATGAAGAAAGTCTAATGCAATCATTAAAATTACCCTATCAGGTGGTTCAGTGCTGTACCGGTGATTTACCTCAACCCAATCGTCGAATGTATGATGTTAATACTTGGTTCCCCGGTCAAAACAATTATCGCGAAACACAATCATGTAGCAATTGTACCGATTATCAAGCCAGAAGATTACAAACAAAGGTCAAGCTTAATGGCAAAAACGAATTAGTCCACATTTTAAACGCCACCCTTATTACCGACCGGGCTGTATTGGCAATTATAGAAAACTTCCAAACCAAAGAAGGCAATATTAATATACCCGAAGTTCTCTGGCCTTATACCGGTTTTAAACAAATTTCACCTACTTAATAGAGGAGCCACCCTACTCCGTCCCGCTTCGGCGGGGCGGAGAAAGGTTATTTAATCTATAATCTCAATATGCTTGATATTTTAAAAAATTATTTTGACGATAATCGGCGACGTATTAAATCATATAAGCCAATAATTGACAAAATCAATAAGTATGAAGAGTCTATCTCAATACTTAAGGATAGTGAATTATCTGCCAAAACAATATATTTTAAAGATAAATTATCTAATGGAGCAAAACTTGACGACTTACTACCTGAAGCTTTTGCGGTAGTTCGTGAAGCTATCAAACGAACAATTGGTGAACGTGCTTACGATGTACAACTTATGGCCGCAATTACATTACATCAGGGAGCAATCGCAGAACAAAGAACTGGCGAAGGAAAAACTCATTCAGTAATATTTCCTGCATATCTTAATTCATTAACCGGTCGCGGAGTTCACATAATTACGCCCAATGATTATTTAACCCGCGTTGGTACTGGTTGGTACCCCCGAGCCTTAAATTTATTAGGTGTTAAAACTGCTTGTATTGTTCACGAGCAATCATTTATTCTTGACCCTGATTATACTGACAGTACTGAAACATATGACGATCGTTTAGCCCACTTAAAACCAATAACCCGACAGGAAGCTTATCTTGCGGATGTTACCTATGGTACCAATAACGAATTTGGATTCGATTATCTCCGTGATCATATGATTTCAGATATATCCGAAAAAGTCCAACGTAACTATCATAATTATGCCGTTGTCGACGAAGTCGATTTTGTGTTAATCGATGAAGCTAGAACACCCTTAATTATTTCATCACCTAACAATCAACCAGTTGATAAGTATTACAAATTTGCCAAAATATCTGCTGATCTTCAACCATCAGATTATGTAATCGATGAAAAATCCCGTTCTGCTTCTTTGACCGAATTTGGAATTCGTAAAGTTGAAAAAATTCTAAATGTAAATAACTTATATGAAGAATCATTTGAAACAATTCATTATATTGAAAACGCTATTAAAGCCAGAGCGCTATTTCACAAAGACAAGGATTATGTCATCAAGGATGGTGAAATAATAATTGTGGATGAGTTTACCGGACGGTTAATGCCCGGTCGTCGCTGGTCTGATGGCCTTCACCAGGCTGTTGAAGCCAAGGAAAATGTAACTGTTCAAAGAGAATCTCAAACTTGGGCCACCATTACATTTCAAAATTATTTTCGTCTTTACGAAAAATTGTCTGGTATGACTGGTACTGCCGCAACCGAAGCAGAAGAATTTAAAAAAATATACTCTCTTGATGTTATAACTATACCTACTTATCGTGATATCAAAAGAATCGATACCAATGATTTAATTTTCAAAACTCAGCGAAGTAAATATGCTGCCATTGCTTCTAAAG
>JAYRQZ010000117.1:0-5283 GCA_041910355.1 Candidatus Woesebacteria bacterium
ATTATGAAAAAGTATTGGCAGTTGGCAAAAAGCTATAAAATATCAACATTAATCATAGCATTAGCCAAAGAAATTCACCGTAAATTGTGGAGGGAATTGGCTAGAGGGTCTTATGCTCAGAATTATGATGATTTGATATTAGATAAATTGATTGAAAAAAAGACTGTTGGGATATATTTGGAAATCGGAGCTTACCATCCAACGAGATTAAGCAACACTTATTTTTTTTATAGAAAAGGATGGAGTGGAGTTGTAGTAGAACCAAATCCGTCTGTAAAGAAAATATTTCAAAGAATACGTCCTCGAGATAAATTTTTAAACATTGGAGTTGGGAGTAAAAATGGAGCAATGAAATATTATGATTTTTTAATACCCGCATTAAATACTTTTATAAAACAAGAATATCGGAAAAATATAAGAAACGGCCACAAGTTAAACGATATATTAGATATTAAAGTAATTGGCATTAGAAATCTAATTAAAAAGCATAAAATCGACAAAATAGATCTTTTATCAATCGATGCGGAAGGTTTTGATGAAATTATATTAAATAATTGGCCGTGGGAAATATGTAAACCGTCACTAATTTGTGCTGAAATGGATGCCGATAAAATTCTTAGCCGGCAAGGTTATATTAAAGTAACCCAGATTAACCACAATCGAGTCTATCGACTGGCAGTTATATAGCCGAGATATGAATGAACAGAATTTTGTTTGACACTAACCTGATACTTAGATTTATTTAGTAGTTTGATTAATTTTACTAATTGATATTTTTGAGTGTGATTGAAAGTGTGATATTCCATAACAATATTGTTAATTTTTTTGAAATGACTATTATTGAGTGATAATAAAATTGGATACTCGTAGCCTTCGCAATCAATTTTCAAAATATCGATTGGTGTTTTTAAATTATCAATAAATTCTTGAAAATTAATTGATTTTATCTTGATTACATTTGGTGATTTTTTGTCAGTTGTCTGACTGTTGCCAGGCAGTAAAGTATTACTGTCAAAATAAATGTCATTCCCGTCGGGAGTAACAGCAATATTGTACGTGACAATATTAGTTAACTTATTTAACTTAATATTGATGTTTAATAAGTCAAAAGATGGAGAATAGGGTTCAAAAGCATAAATTTTTGATTTTGGATAAAGTTTTGCCATCATTATTGAGTAATCGCCAAAGGCAGCACCGATATCAACAATAACTGAATTTTGATTAAATGCATCAGGTACCGGATAGACCCGGTTTAGGCAAGATTCGGCCAAAACCCACAAATCCATAAGATTGCGGATTTGAAAATTAAGTCCGGAACGTAATTTGATTAGAACAATAGAATTATGTCGT
Organism: Candidatus Woesebacteria bacterium; assembly: GCA_041910355.1. Taxonomy (GTDB): domain Bacteria; phylum Patescibacteriota; class Microgenomatia; order UBA12405; family UBA12405; genus JAYRQZ01. The sequence continues at coordinate 1,351 of JAYRQZ010000117.1, forward strand.
AGAAGATGATTGTAAAATAATGCAAATATTATCAGTGTGTTGTGTAAATTCTTAAGAATATTAAGCCAAGTTTTGGAATAATAATGAATCTTTTTCATATTTTCTTAAATATTATTACTTTGGGATGATCATAGACAGTAAAAGCTTCTTCTGCAGTATCATCCCGAAAATATATTCCGGGGAAGGAGCAATTTTTGTCAATGTCAAAAAAAGTATTATTAACTCCTGGATAATCAGTGGAACCAAAATAGTAACAGTTTTTAATGTAGGGTATTGCATATCCGGGGTAGGAATTAAATTCAACAGCTTTTTTGAAATTTAATTTGCCGGTAAATAGATCCTGATAAAATTTTGAAGTGTTAGGGTAAACTGCCGGAACCTTTGGGATTGATCCCCAAACGCGATTTGAAGTTAGTATTATAAAATCTAGCGAATTAATCTTGGACTGTATACTATTCCATTTCCCCGGGGTATCAGGATCAAACATCGGCAACTGAGTCACATTATAAATACTGTTTTGATTTTTGGGTAAATTTAGCGGCAAACAATCGTCCCAATACTCACAACTAATTTTTGAACTAGGGGGAATATTTTGGTAGATCCAAGATGAAGCCTGGACTCGGGAATGAGATTTGGTATATAGAGCCAAAAATGAAAGACCATAAATAATATGAAACGAAAATAACAAGATAAATATTTTTGTTAACTTTTTTTGAAATGATAATAGATAGACCAGAATAAAAATAACAAAAGGATATAAAGGCATAAAATATCTCATGGAATGGACAAATTGTGACCCCTGATAAAAATATAACAACAAGACCCAACTGATAGACCCGTAAATTACTATATTCCTGGAAATAAATAATTTTTTTATATTTTTGATTAGTAAATAGAAAAAACTCAAACTAAAGGGTAGTCCCAAACCCCATATTATTATGTTTTGGAATGAAAAGACCAAGGGAGCTTTGCTTAACCACTGAATTGCCGGGGGGAAAAAACTATCTGGTTTCCCTTGCCGGGTTAATTCAACCAGATTGCTAATAAATTTACTGTTTAGAGTAAACAATGAAGTAAAAACGTAGGGTTGAAAAATTCTAAAAATAATAAAAGTAATTAATAAACTGTAAACCGTAATCAGTAAAACAGGGAATATTTTTTTGGTTGATATTATTTTTGATAAAAGAAAAATACCGACAATGGGGACAAAATAAAGTGCTGATATTTTACAACTTAAAGCTAAACCAAATGTAACCGCTGCTAAGGGGTAGAACTGATAAGTTAGTAATGTGAACGTTAGAAGTAAAAAAGTAGTCAGAAATGTATCAACCGCCCAAAAATGGGACAATTGAATTGGAAGGACAGTAAAAGCATAAATAATAGAGGGTAAAAAAATTATTTTAGATCTTTGAGGAAAAAGCTTTTTGGCCAAAAAATAAAGAGTAATAATATTAAAAGAATCAAATATGGCCGACAAAAAACGGCCAAGTAACACCAAATGGTCATAATTATTTAAATTAAAAAATACACCAAAGTATTTGACTAAAAACAAGGGTAGGGTACCATAAACAAAAAAAGAATATTGAGGATAATTATAGGGATTAAGCGGTGAAGTAGAGGTGTCAAAATAAGAAGAAATTGTATCAGGTAAACTGATATCATTTGCCACCATAGTCAAAAAACGTTCATCAGGATGAAGATGCTGATTTTGATCCCAATTAAGACCATAAGTTCTTAAAAATATTGCCATAAATAATATGGATAATAAAATAATTTTAGGTTTTAAGTAGGCTTTCATATTCATATTTTTTTAATATGCGTATTTTTTTATAAATCCTAATTGTGGGTCTATCGAAAACTGACCAAGTTTCTTCAGCGTTTTCAGGATTTAACAAAATATCAGTATCGGGCTGAAACCTTTTTATTTCGATAAAACCAAGTTGACCGTTAAATAAGGCCTGATAATATTTATAGTCATAATTTTTAAATACCCGGCGCGAGGGAACAATAATGTAATCAGACGAAATCAGATAATTTACCAACATTACGGGCTGATAATTATAAAAATCATAGTTAATAACATTTAAATTATTCGGTAACAGGGGAATATTGACCACATTACCACCCTCTGACAATATATTTGAATTGGAGGGAATATTTTTTACTATCCAATCAGATGCAGTTACCCGAATATCAGGACTGAAATATAATTTCATAAAATATGTTCCCGGCAGACAACATATCAAAACAATTAGATAATAAACTAAAGAATTATTTATTTTGGATAAAAGGTAAACTGACATCAAAGGAGTTAAGAAAAAAAGAGGAGATACGAATCTGGTCCATTTAACAAACAGCTGGCCAAAATAGGAAAAATATATTAAAGAGGAGCTTAGGATAATCAGCCAATAAATCTTATTGATTTTATTAGTCTTTTTATAATTAAAAATCAAAAATACTAACCCCGCCAAACCAAGAGTGTACATAAAAAGCCCGGAGGTGTAAGGAAATACTTTAGTTAGTTGAAACAGATATGGTGGGGTATCAATAAATTGATGGGTATAAAAAATTTGATTTTTACCGGTTGCGACACCGGCTTCGTAAATTTGAGTTGACAAAAAATCGGATATTTTTATAACACTATAAGGAGAAAAAATGATAAATATTACCGGAATTAATATTGATATTAGAAATAATTTCGGTATAAAGTGAGCTCTGTTTTTAGTGATAAACAGTGAAATTAGTATTCCCAAAACAATCGGAAATAAAAAGACTAAAGAGGATATTTTAGCAGCTAAACCGATACCGGTTGATAATGATATATAAAAATAGGTACTCCAATTTTTTGGCTTTTCAATTAGATTAAAAGTTAAATATATATTTGTTAAAAAAATTAATATTAATAAACTTTCAGTAGTCCCAAAATGGCTTAACTGAATTAAGCCTGGATAGAATATGTAAAGTAAAGATGCCAATATTGCCAATCTTTGCTCAAACAATTTTCTGGAAATCAAAAAGAAGACAAAAACTGAAATTGATGAAAAAACAGCTGACCATAATCTCAAAATTGATACCGAATTGATAAACGAATTAGTAATTGAAAAAAGTTTGAGACTAAAATAGCCCAGATATAAAGTAAACTGACCATAGGCAAAAAATCGGGGATTAAGATCCTGAAGTGTTAATTGAGACAATGAAGTGGCCATATTGTTTTCGTCTGGATGAAAGTGATAACCACTACCCCAATTGAGACCGTAAAATCTGGTAAAAACAGTGAGAAGTATTAAAACTAAATATATAAATTTATACGGGCGATTTTTAGAGAACATAGACAATAGTGATCATCATCAAACCCCAAGTAAGAACGGCAAAAAGTAATGGAATGTCAGTAGCAATAATTCTCTCCGGCCGCTCACTCTCCTGCATCTCAAATATTATCTGGCCGTAACGCATTATGCCGTATATTACCGGAGCAATAGTAACCATATACCATTTCCGGTCCAAGGCTGAAGGAAAATTTTCAAGCAAAAAACTGTGAATTATGCCATTGAAACCAACTTTTTCTTCAAAAAAGGTAAACATGGAATAAGTGACCAAAGTACAAACACCAAACATGGTAGTGTAAAAATTTAACAAACTTCGACCGTAGCCTTTTAAAGCCGATCGGGTTTCGGTGCCAGTTTTGACCAACTCGCTGCGACGTTTACCGCTGGCAATAAATAAGGATAGAAAAATGACTGTCAACATAATCCATACCGGTAAATGATAACCAGTGGCAATCTCACCGGCATAAGCCCGGATAATAAAAAATAATGATATTCCAATAATATCTAGGACAGCTTTTTTCTTAAAAATAAAAGAATATGAATATTGAAGTAGAATAAAAGTCAAAGCAATTACAAAAAAACTGATATTAATAAGGTTGGCAACAAG
>JAYRQZ010000118.1:0-3600 GCA_041910355.1 Candidatus Woesebacteria bacterium
ACCCCGATATAAAATTGTCCGGCTCCTTTGGGTGTATTAAACATAATTATGTCTGATGCCTGATAGTATTGATGTCAATAACAAAAGAATCCTTGATCAATTCCATAACACACTGATGACTGTCACGACTAATTTTATGGCAAATCGCCGAAATGATATAGTCGCCGGAATAAATTTTATCTTGTGGGTCAACGGTTTCTTGCCTTATTTGTGTATTTAAAGGAACATCAATATTAATCTTTTGCCCGGCTGAGTAATCAGTTCGTCCCAACACAGTCACTTCCAGTTTAAAAGCTTCAGCCTGAGTCATCAAACTAACGCGTTTTTGTATATGGCTGGTATTAGTAACGTCCTGATATCCATCAAAATTATTATAGTATCGATGCTCTTTGATGAGGGTTGAGCGGGTGGAAGCCGGGGCGTCTCCCGACCACATCGGGTATTTGTTGAGGTGCTTAGACTCACTGAAATCAGGAACAAACCCGACGTGGGTATATTGCTTGGTCATAATGTCAAACATGATCATTTCTGTACCATACATACCTGATTGAATCCGTTTAATATAGTCAAAAGTCTGCGGGGTATTCAAATTAATGATGCGGTTCCAATCTTTATTAAGGTCTTTAACCGCACCAGCCGGGGTTATCTCTCTTGTATAATTATCCCACACCAGTTGGCGAAATACAGGCAAATCATACATGGAGTCCAGTGAAATAAAATTTAACCCAAATTTATTTTCAAAAAACACATACGTTGGCGAATTATTTTCATTAATTGCGGCCTGGGCCAGGTAATTAATATTTTGAACCGGACTCCAAAAGTTAGATATATATTTGATATTGGTTGGGGTGGTCTCGACGTTTAGATTTTTTTTACTACCCAAACCATCTTCTTCAACAACAATTTTTTTGACGATATCCGTAATATTACCTGAATACGCCTTAGATATCTTGCGATTTATATCTATAATGCCTTCTTTTGACATGAAATATAACTGATAGCCTGTGTCTCTTTCAGACAGCCGGATTCTATCTCCCATCTTATAGATAAAGAATTCACCCTTAATGGTGTACTCCTCATCAATGGTTGGAGTGGCTATATCCAGAATAATTTTTTCCTCACCCACCAGCGGCAGCAGATTTAATAACTCCTGAGAATCCCTCACAACAATCTTGCCCGATATAAATGGTGAGAAAATGTCCTCATAAATTTCAATTCCCACCACTTGAGGCGTAATAGTTTGTAAAAAACTTCTGGGAGATGTTGATGCAATGGATACATTTCTTACGTCAACACTACCCGCAACCATCAACCCCGTATCACTCACCTGATTATGTCTCCATACTGTTTCAAAATATTACCCAGTAATTGGGGATGTATTAATTTAATTTGTCTTTTGGCGTCGTTCAGTCTTACCTCATAATCATAGTTGCTGACTGCGACTAGACTGGCCAAATTGTCTGGGTCGTAAGAAACCACATGCCCATCAGCATCCTCATAGTGATGAACCTCATACCAGGAGTCTTCATCCGGCCCATATTTGTCAATGATAAAATTATTGAGTGTATATTGATCCATTGGAAAATCATTTTTATAATCAAATCTTTCATTAGCCAACATAATCACCCAGTGATATTCAGGAGAACCGTATATTTTGGATGCAATTATTTCCGGTGTTTCTCCCTCTTGCATGTCATAAAAATCATAGACGGAGATATTACTTAGAAGTTGTTTGCGCATGCGCACATTCAAAGTGATGTCTTTAACAATCTTATTAACTCCTTTACCAGCAATATCAAATACATAGTATATTTGAGGAAAGTTTTTAAAATACATCAATAACCCTCCTCAATTTTATCACGAGTCAGGATAGCTAGTTCTTTAAAGGACAAAATAATTCTTATGGTAATGGGGGAACCGTCAGCGTGGGCCACAAATTGTCCATGGGGATTGTACTTAATATCCATATCCGTTAGCACACAAGAAGTATGCTTGTGCAGATATTGGTTAGTTCCGGCCCCCAGATGATAGGCAATTTCAAATTCTGATGGATATACGTATAAAAAGTTCGCTGTACCCGATTTAAATTCTGGATGCATGTGATACTTAAAGGTTTTAATAATTTTATGAATAGCCTCAGTTTCAGCCGGACTACGCGAATTAAAATCATAAGTGAATGTAAATGAACGAAAGTCCATATTTTTAAACAATAATTCTTTTTTGGGATTGGCCGCCACCCCAGACATTTTTCCAATTACATCACCAATGGGGTTGTTGGATAAGGCGACGTTGCCGGCCATGCCACTCATAATATCAATCAGACCAGCACTTTGAGGGCCAGCTTTAGACCCCGACGTTAAGTAACTAAAAAAATCAGAGACATTACCGCCCAGAACATCTGCCCCTTGAATTGCTCCCGCGACCATGGCCGTATCTGCTTCCCGCCACTCTGCCCTGTACTTAATACCCAGGTCAACTGGTATGTGCAGGGCAATGGTAGCTACTAATTGTTTGTATGCGGCCGTGCCGGCTCCCACAGCGTTAGCGACTACTCCGCCGCTCAGTCCCCCCAAAGCAGCGCCGGCTAACTGAGACAGAGGGGTGGCTGAAAATTGTTTGGCTAGTTTTGCTCCGCCAACGGCTGTAGCCGCAACCAAGGCGGATGTAGCTGCCCCCGACCCTATATTTTTCCCAGTAATTTCACCAGCCTCCCGTGGCTTGATCGGCACGTCCGTCACAGGTGCCCCACCAGATGACACTAATTTGGAGTCGTTGTGTACGTTGATATTAAACAACACATAATTGCCACCGTAAGAATCGTTGATTTGTTTCAACAAATCCTCGGGATAAACCATTTGTCCAACACTGTGTGAAATTGCCATATCACTCTCTTGATAAATAATTGAAGTCTATTCACAAGATATTTATGCCGTGCCCAAATATAGCCAAGGATTTTTCACTCCTAGAAATCCAGAAAAATATGAAGGAAACCCCCACCAGATTTGTTACAGATCTTCCTGGGAAAAGCGGCTGTTTGCTTGGTGTGATTCTAATCCTGCAGTCGTCAAGTGGCACAGTGAAGAAACCGTAATACCTTATAGATGTCCCACGGATAACCGGTTACATCGATATTTTGTGGATGTAAAAATACAGGTAAAGGATTCGGAAACTGGCTTATTAAAAACCTTTTTGATTGAAGTAAAGCCAGCAGCTCAAACTAAACCGCCCCGCAAAAATGCTCGGAGATATATTGAGGAATCTTTAACTTTTGTTAAGAACCAATCTAAATGGAAGGCTGCTAGGGAATATTGTGCTGATCGGGGTTGGTCATTCGTCATATTAACTGAAAAGGATTTAGGCATCAAAGGCTAAATAATGTATCCACTATCAGATTAGAACACCAATGTCTACCTACAAGAAAATATTTGAAAAAAGCCAAGCCATACTTGATGTCTCAGCCCGCAAATCTGAGGCCTGGTTCTTGGATCAAATTAAGTTGTTGAAGAGTCAGCGAGTAAGTCCTTATTACGTTATGAGAGGCTCGGCTGATCGGGATCGTCCCTATGCCATGATTGGTAACCTATACTTTTTTGGCTACAA
>JAYRQZ010000119.1:0-1614 GCA_041910355.1 Candidatus Woesebacteria bacterium
TATGCACTCTTTTGACATTAATATCGACAATATAACCAAAATCGAAGGCACTGCCGGTCTTAAAGTTACCGTCAAAGACGATGTTGTTACCGACCTAAAATTTATTATCAAAGATTATCGCCGCTTTTATACTGAAGCAGTTAAAGGTAAACCAATTATTGCCGTCCCCTCATTTCTTTCCCGAATTTGCGGTACTTGTTCTATAGCACATTTATTTTGCGCCATTGAAGCCATCGAACGGTCACAAGGCATTACACCTTCTGATCAAACCAATCTCCTTCGCCGTCTTGCCTACGACGGTTTAATGATCCGTGATCACGCCCTTCATCTTTATTTCTTCGTTCTACCAGATCTTTTGGGTATTGATTCAATCTTGGATATCACCGAAGACAATGTTTTGGGTCATCAACTTCTCCACGATTCTTTTGATATCAAAAAAGCTGGATCTGATCTGTCAACTGCAATTGCCGGTGCCATTATTCACGCTCCCCTGCCTACTATTGGCGGTTTTCTTAAACTTCCCGATTCGTCTGTTTTCCCATCCCTTATCACCCAATTACAAAACATTAGACCCCAAGCCATTAGAGGCATAAAAGCCTTTGCTAACACCAAAGACACTCTCATTCGCAATTCCGACTATTTATGTCTAAGAAATGAACTTCAGTTTGATTTCCTAAACGGTCAAGTTGTAAACTCTCATGGAAAAAAAATTGCCGAAACAGAATTTCATAAATTCTTAAGTTCAGTTGTTATTCCCTATTCCCAGGCAGATGGTTATGTTTTTTCCGACACCGATGAAGATTATTTGGTTGGTTCTCTGGCCCGAATTAATTTAAGTAAAGATTTGTTAACACCTAAAACTGTCTTTGATATTCAAGAAGAACTAAAACTCTTTCCCAGCAACAATGTCTATCACAACAATCTAGCCCAAGCCATCGAAATTCTTCATTGTATTGATGATGCTATTGATATTTTATCTACCATCAAACTTAACGAAGAAACCCTTGTTCATTCACCCCCACGATCAGGCATTGGAGTCGGTGTTCTCGAAGCCCCTCGCGGCACTCTTTACCACAAGGTCGAAGTCGACAATCAAGGTATGGTTGTTGATTACGACGTCATTGTTCCCACAGCTCAAAATCAAATCAACATTGAAAACGATCTTAAAATATATTTTCAAAATAATTTGACCAAAGATGAAAACACTTTAAGACTTGAAGCTGAAAAAATAATTAGGGCTTACGACCCTTGTATGTCCTGTGCCACCAATTTCTTAAAAATCGACTGGATTAGATCATAATCAATCTCTCCCGCCTGCGGTATTCCGATAATTGTCACCTTTTTCAGTTTACCGATTTTTTGTAAATATTTTAGCTGAAATCCCAAGTCATAATCATGAGCTGTTATCCGTCCCCATCCGACCAATTTGTCAATTATTTTTTCATCAAACAAAGTTACTTTTTTTATTCCGCTTACAGTATCCATCATAATTAAATTATCACCAACCGGTATATCCTGATTTATTTCTATCACTTGCCAATCGATATTTTTAATTCTTTTTATCACTCCAAAAACTCGGTTATCAATTGATAAGTCAGCATTCCCCAAGACAAA
>JAYRQZ010000120.1:0-5691 GCA_041910355.1 Candidatus Woesebacteria bacterium
AATACTTTTTCATAGTTATCTATTGCCCTGTCAAGACTAAATTTATCAATATTTTTCTGTCTTTTCTGGTAATATATTTTTCCTTTTGTCAATACTAACTTTATTTTTTTTATTAAATCATTTTTATCATCCGGATCAAATAATTCACCCATTCCGGTTGTTAATATCGGCACCCGTAAACCGGGTAAATTACTGGTTATACACGGAGTACCATTAACCATCGCTTCTATTTGAACCAGTCCAAAAGATTCCAATCTATTATTGCTTGGTAGTACCAAGCAATCACATTGGATCAAAAATTTGGCGATATTATCTATATATCCCAAGCGTTTAATTTTCCCGCCGGCACTTTTAATTAACTTTTCAATTCTATGTTTATATTTTTCTTCACCAGACACTTCTCTCGGTCCGGCAATTTCCAAAATTATATTATCATCCAATTCTTTTATTGCCTCAATTAACAACTCAATATTTTTTTCTTTTGATATTCTACCCAAAAATCCAATCACTTTATATATTTTTCTCTTGTTGTTAAGTTTTGCGGTCTCGATTATATTGGGCGGATACAGTTCAAATATTTTTCCCCTCACATTTTTTAGTAAATTATTTCCCACAATATAATCTTTAGTGTTTACTACAATGATATCTGCCATTAAACATATTTGGCTTTGAATTAAATTAATTATTTTGTCAAAAATAATAAGACCAGTTTCAAAATAACAATGGTAAGTAACCACCAATTTTTTTCTAAATAATTTTGCCAATATTGCCAAAATCAATGCTTCAACCGATGGTAGGTGACAATTTATAATTTCATTTTTCCTGACAAGGTTAATTGCCCGAAATAAAAACAAGGGCATAATAAAACCTTTACCTAGATAAAATCCTCCGACTCTATAAACATCAACCCCGTTAATATTTTCATTATTTACCAATTCTAGTCGGCTACGAGATGTAATTACAGTTATTTTGTAATTTCTTTTTACAAGTTCTTCAGCTAGAATTGAAGCATGTCTGGTCAATCCGGATATGTTTGGTAAATAATATGTCAACGATATTAAAATACTTTTTGGTCTCACCAGCTAATTTAACATGAAACGCGACCATTTTTTATTTTGGCAACCCAAACGCGATATTTTGCGTTTTCTTAATCGATCCACTTTTGGTCGATTATTTATTATTATTTTTAATTATTCAATTTGGTTATTCCTCTTTTATTTATCGCTGAAACTAGTAAAATATAATCCAAATATATTTTGGCAGTTATTTGTAGCGACATTTATTGGCGAGATAGTCGAAAAATACGGTAAAAGTCACGCTCTTTGGCGTCGTCCCTTGTTTCAAAGACATGATTCTACCCCAATTGGATTAGTTGACAGTTGGTACAAAACTGGTTCTTTTCCTTCAGGCCATACCATCAAAGCAACTTTCTTCTTTTTATTTATATTGCAATACCATCAATTCAATCCTTTAGCATTTTTAGCCATTGTTATTCCACTACTTTTTTTTCGGATTTTAATTGGCTTTCATTATCCTCTCGATATTTTAGGTGGAGCCTTAATTGGCTTTACAATTTGGTTACTAAGCCATCAGTTTACTGCCCCTTTCTTTTTGATAGAATTGGTTCGGATAGTATTTAATACTATTTTTTTATTTTAAAATCTAATAATGTTAACCGATTTAAAATACATTGTGGTTTGGTGGTTCGAATTCTTTTTTATTGGCGCCCTATCTCTTCCGCTTATTTTTATATTATTTAAGAATTTTTGGGATAAAGGTTATATTTTTTCTAAATTATTTTCATTGGTAATTATTACTTACTTAGTTTTAGTCCTCGGAATTTTTCATATTTTACCTTTTACCATTCCTAGTGTCGTTTTGATTGTTTTGATTTTATTATCTGTCGAACTTTTTTATATTAATAAAATTAAGTTTTGGGGCGAATTTAAAAAAATATTAAAAACCAAGTGGAAAATATTTATCTTTGAAGAAATATTATTTTTTACGATTTTAATATTTTGGTCTTATATAAGGGGATTTGCTCCCGATATTGATGGATTGGAAAAATTTATGGACTGGGGATTCGTAAATTCGGCTCTTCGTAGTCGTTTTATGCCACCTGTCGATATGTGGTTTTCTGGTTTCCCCATCAACTATTACTATTTCGGTCATCTGTTTACCGCTGTGTTAACCAAAATTTCAAATTTAGATTCGGCTATTACCTATAATTTGGCGATTGCTTCCACTTGCGCTCTGACTTTTGTCAGCTCTTTTTCTCTGTCGTCAAATCTGGTTTTTACTTTAATCAAAAAAATAAATTTTCGCCAAATTATTACCGCTGGTATTTTATCTGCCTTATTGCTGACTTTTGGGGGCAATTTGCATTCAGTTTATAAAATTGCCAAATTAAACTATCAACAATCAGGTAGATTCGATTTTTCCAAACAGGCTATTATTAAGGCCGCCAATGCTTATTGGTATCCCGATGCTACCAGGTTTATTGGTTTTGATCCGGATATCAAAGACAAAACTATCCACGAATTTCCTATCTATAGTTTTGTAGTTGCCGATTTACATGGCCACATGAACGATATTCCGGTTGTTTTATTTTTTGTTGCATTTTTGTTCTCTATTTCATTATTGTCTGTCAAAAAAAATATCAATTGGTTATTGGTAATAATTTCAGCCTTCACCCTATCTGTCTGTTTTATGACCAACGCTTGGGATTTTGCAGTTTACGGTTTGGTTTTTGCAATTTTTTATTTTATAAAAAATTTATCAGCCCAAAATTTTCGTGACGCTTTTAAGTTTGTTTTTACTCACGGACTTTTAATTATCATTTTTTGGTATATTTTTACCTTACCATTCTCTTTGAATTTCGCACCGATGGCCGAAGGTCTACGTCTATCTGATACTCACACCCCTTTTTATCAATTATTTGTCCTTTATGGCGGTTTTTGGCTAATCTGTTTTCCTTTCGTTTTGTATTTAATTTTTACCAAATTTAAAAATATTACTGCTTCTGACTGTTTTGTTTTAGCTTTAATTGTTACTGCCACAATCTTAATAATTATTCCCGAAATTGGCTATATTAAAGACATTTATATTTACGATCACCGTCGTGCCAACACCATGTTTAAATTGGTTTACCAGTCATTCATTTTATACTCATTAGTTTCCGGTTATATTTTTATCAGATTAAAATCATTTCCAGTTTATAAACTTATCTTTTTCCTGGTAACAATTTGCCATTTAATTTACCCCTTTTTCGCTATCCGTTCATATTATGGTCTAGTAACCTACAAAGGTCTGTGGGGTTTAAATTTCCTTAAAATCGGTTATCCGGATAATTTTGAAGCAATAAAATGGATAAACCAAAATATTTCTAATCAGCCGGTGATGCTGGAGGCAGTGGGTGATAGCTACACCCAATATAACCAAGTATCGATGGCTACCGGACTGCCGACTGTCGAGGGTTGGATTGTCCACGAATGGTTGTGGCGGGGCGGTTATGACCAACCATCACAGAGATCTGCTGATGTTGATAAAATATATCAATCAGCTGATATTTCTGAAGTTCGAAAATTACTTCAAAAGTATTCTGTTTCTTATATTTTTGTCGGTGACAAGGAACGCGAAAAATACACCAGTCTTAACGAAAAATCATTTACTGATATTGGCGCCAAAATAGTTTTTGAATCCGGCCAAACCAGGATATATAAATTGAACTAGAAGACCTGCCTTGTTTATTGGTAATGCGTAATCGATAATTAGTAATTAATTCTATGTCAGACATTCTTGCCGGTTTAAATAAAATTCAATCTCAGGCTGTTACTCATACCGGTTCGCCTTTGTTAATATTGGCGGGTGCCGGATCGGGTAAAACCAGAGTTTTAACTCATCGGGCTGCTTATTTTATTTCCCATAAATTTGCCAAGCCAGATCAGATCCTTTTGTTGACCTTTACCAATAAAGCTGCCAATGAAATGAAAGAGCGGATGGTAAAACTGCTTGCCGGTTTGAAAAACATATCCTCCGATAATTTGTTCGCCGGCACTTTCCATTCTTTTTGTTGTCGCGTCTTACGTGCCGACGGTCACCATTTGGGTTTAAATCCCAATTTCATCATTTATGATACTGATGATCAGGAGGTATTGATAAAAAATATTTTAACCGATACCGGTTTAACACCCCAGGAATTTAAACCTTCATCGGTAATGTATTTTATTGAAAATGCCAAAAACAACTATCTTACACCAGCCGATTCGATAAATTCCGCCAGTGGTTATTGGGAAAATACTGCCGCCAAAATCTACAAAAATTATCAGCAGAAAATGGATTCGTATCAGGCACTCGATTTCAATGATCTCCTGTTTAAAACTGTTAAATTATTTCTCGATTATCCCTTAATATTAGATAAATATCAGAAGCGTTACCGTTTTATTTTAGTTGATGAATATCAGGACACCAATCAAATCCAATATTTACTAACCAAACTATTGGCTGCCAAATATCGCCAAATCACAGCTGTTGGCGATGCCGCTCAGGCTATTTATGGCTGGCGGGGGGCCGATTACCGTAATTTAGTCAGTTTTACCACCGATTTTAAAGACGCTAAAGTTATCAATTTAGAGCAAAATTACCGGTCAACTCAGAATATCTTAACTGCTGCCAATTCGGTTATTTCAAAAAACATATCTCATCCGATTCTAAAACTTTTTTCCGAGAAAAAATCAACCGATCTCATCAAATTATTTGAAGCTGAAACCGAAATTGCTGAAGCCGAATATATTGCCCAAAAAATTCAATTTATTCACAACAACCAACGCATCCCCTACCGTCAAATTGCGGTTCTGTATAGAATGAATGCCCAATCCCGGGTGTTGGAAGAAGCCTTTCTTCGCTATTCGATTCCATATGTTCTAATTGGTGGACTTCGTTTTTACGACCGGGCTGAAATCAAAGATGTTTTGGCTATGCTCCGTTATGCCAGAAGTCGTCAGGACAAGTTGTCAGAAAATCGGGTTCAAAAAGCTTTGGGTGTCAGAAGAAAAATTATTTTTGAAGATCATTTAAAAAATATCAAATTAGATAAATTAAATTCACTTCAAATTTTAGAATCGTTGGTTACCAATTCCGGCTATCTTAATAAATTTGACCCCAAAGACGAAGATGATCAAAAAAAGATAGAAAATATTAAGGAATTAAAATCAGTTGCTGCCTCATTTACCAACCTAAATGATTTTTTAGAAAACGTCGCTCTGGTTCAACAGGAATATTCAATTCAGGAAAAAAACAAAAAAAGGGAAAACCGCGACGGTGTTCGCTTAATGACTCTTCATAGTAGCAAAGGTTTGGAATTTGAAGCCGTTTTTTTAGTTGGATTTGAAGAGGGTATTTTGCCTCATTCGCGGTCAATGATCGAAGATTCAGAAGTCGAAGAAGAACGCCGGCTTTGTTATGTTGGGGTCACCCGCGCCAAAGATTATTTATACATATCTTATGCTGTCAGGCGCTTATTTTTTGGTAAAAGTTCTCTAAATGAACCATCCCGTTTTTTGGCAGATATCCCCACTAGCCTAATTGAATTCGATCAGTCCAGTGAAACTACTCGCGATTTTCGCCACCAAAAACCAAATTCTTCCGATGATTTAATTTACGATCCCGATATTTACTAATTTTTATTTTTAT
>JAYRQZ010000121.1:0-6884 GCA_041910355.1 Candidatus Woesebacteria bacterium
CTAGGCGGAACTGGGGGGAGCTTTGTGCTAAAACCTGAGCATTTCGACGAATCACTTCGCCGCGGACTTGATGCTTCACCCACCCACGAAGATGGGGGGTAATGGAAGTAAAAGTGTTGAGGGTGTTATGGAACGACCGAAAATTGAGGCAGAGCCTAAGATACCAATAGTAAAAATACCAGAACTGGGGTATATGTATGACCTTTTAACTGTTTTGTCGGCAAATGAACCACTAATTATACTTCGAACTGATGAAAGTGAAGAATATATTAATGAAGAATTGGCAGCGTTAGCAGAATATTTAGATAGACCTGTTTATGAATTTAGTATATCTGGAGGGATTGTTGAATCGGGTAGTGCGGAAGGATGGATGCCGCCTACGGAAAATCAAGGATTGATGGGGGCATATTTAAATGGTCTTTTAGATCAGAAAGGAGAAATTATCAAGCCCGGAGCGATTGTAGTTGCACCAAATATTGCCCACCCTTATCTTTTTTCAGATTCAGGTCAAAAAGGTGGAAGTTTTAGTGATCTGGCGGACAGATTATCTACTATGCAGTTATTGAATAAAAATTCGTCTGAAAAAAGACATCTAATTATTACTATTCCTGTAAATTCTGAACTACCAGAAGCAATTAAAAAATATGAAAAGAAAATGCCAACTCCAGACAAAAAAAGAAGGTTGGTGTTAATGAGAAAATTGATAGAGGAATACAATGAGAAAGCAAGAGAAAAAGGTAGAGCTTCTATATTGGTAGAAGACATATACCTTGAAGCAGCTGCAATAAGATCAATGGGAATGACTTGTTTTCAAATAGAGAGAGCTTTGACTACAGGTTGGTTTTTTGATGATGTGAGATATAAAGACAAAAAAGATAGACAATTACCGACAGTGATTATTTCAGAAAGAAGGGATGATGTAGCAGAGATGTTGACATTCCATCCAAAAGAAAAAGCTACAATTGTCCCAGTAGGGATAGACGATTTTGATAGGGTAGTTGGTGAACTGTTAATTAAAAGAGGAGTTAAAATTGGTAGTCCTGATTTACCCAGAGTGTTAACTTTGGCAGGTTATCCTGGGACCGGGAAGACAAGTTTGGTTAGGGCATTAGCAGCTATGGCTGGTTACGATGTCTGGGAAATTAATTCTCAATACTTATTCAAAGATAGTTATGTTGGATCTTTGGCTAGAAGATGGGCGATTATTATGGAGGAATTGAAAAGTTTATCAAAGTCACAAGAAGGAATAATTGCATTTTTAGATGAAGCTGCTAATGCAATGGCTGGTGCATCCGGTGGGAGTTGTTCTAATGATAGTGGATATGCAAAACAGGGTGAGGGTCAAGTTTTAAAAATGCTAAATGAAATTAGAGATGGTGATAATAAAAATTTTGGTCCGATAATGATGTTTTTATGTTTTAATACACCTGATTTTTCACCACAATTACTGGACAGGGCTGTTAGAAAATATTGTTTTAGTCCATTTCCTGCATCTGACCATGAATTGTTATTTAAAGCTTTTAAAGTAAACATGGACCCCGTGAGAAATAGAATGGAAAAAAGTGGACAGACCTTAGATGATAGCGCCTTTGATATTGATATGGTAAAAAGAATGACTAGTAATGAATTTTATCAGGCTTTGGGATTCGAAGTTGGTCAACAGCAATCGAGGTTGATATTTAATGGTAGGACTATTGAAAATATGTTAACTAATATGTTAACTGAGATGTCGCTAGAAGCTCCTGTGGGAAGTAATGTAAGAAGAATAACTTGGGAAGTTTTGGTTAGGGGCGCTAGAACCATATCTTTTGATTCGGTAAACAGGAATGATCTTAGTAACTATGTAAGATTGGCATCGACGTATCCAGATGTCAGGTTGGGAAGAAAATTAAATGCTAAAGAAATTGCTGACAGATACGGTTTGACTACTAATGAAGTAGTTGCATTAATGAACGGAGGGATGCCAGTAGTTAGAGGAATATCTTAGTATTATGAAAGACAGAGATTCGGTGAGATGTTGTAGCATGCAACCGAATATATCGAGCTTGCCATGGGTGGTGGCACCAAGTATTGATTGCCGCAGACAAGGTACGTTAGTACAGTCTGGAATTAAGAAAAAATCATTATTAGAAACAGCTGAGTGGATTTTGGATGACGGGCGTTTTAATGGAGTTATAAGGGTAATTGATGGTGCCAATGGATGTGGTTATGCTGCAACCAATGAAAGTTTGGGTGTAAGAGCGGGGAATGGTTGCGATACTTGTTTGGTAGACGCTCCGTTAATATCTTCGATTTTTACTAAAGAATCAGTCCAAGACGCACTTTCAGAACCAAAATTTATTGATAAATTACGATCCAGAAAAGTAAGAATTGGAAGCCAAGCCAATTTGTTAGATTTAAAAGATGCTGGAATTATCGCAAAAACGATGATTGAGAAATTAGCTTTATCGGGAAGACAGGTTGATTTGTGGGTAAACTATCGTCGTCGATATACCAATAGGCTGGATGAATTAGTAGATTTGTGCCGTTTTTATGGTGAAAGTGGAATTATGCGTTTGCATATTTCCCTACCAATTAATCGACAGTTAAGCGTAAATCGAGATTTTGACGAATATTCAATTAAACGTCGTATTTATCCAGAAACGGTTGATTCTGTACGTGACAAATTCGGTTTGCTTAATCACGGTATTATAAGAAATAAAGTTATAGTACACGGCTTAGTTATAGAGGATGTGAGGCATTTTTCCGATTGTCCTCTGACTCATACTGGTAGAGGGCTTGAAAGAAGTGAATTGATAGAAATGGGTATAGCCGGGGAAAGAGAAGAGCATGGTGGAAATGGTCTGATAAATTTTGCCCAAAGAGAGTTGGGTAATGTGATGATAAATCCTGACGGAATATGGTTTAGGTTGTTATTAACAAAAATGGAATCACTCTCAGCTTTGGGATTTTTACGACTTAATCAAGCCAATATTGATTTCGCGTTTGTAAGTTTAAAACAACATCCTGATTTTAATGACCATGATAATTCAAATAATTGGCCTTTTGGAATGATAAGAACTGTCGACGAATCAAAAACAGAAAAAGAACGAATTGTTGGTATGTTAAATAATAATTAAATCTGAAATATTAGAAATTTAATAAAAATATGAAAAGAAGAAATGAAGGTTTAGTAGAAACCAATGTTAAAGAAATAGTCCCTATTTCCAAGGGAACTCTAGAACATGTTCAACTAGTTTACTGGCAACTGGAAAACCAACCGGAAGCAGTTGATATAAGACAATTTCCGGAAAGTTTGCAACAGTATATGTTAGGAATAAATAATAAATTGCAGGAAGTTGTCAGAAGTGATGGTGTGCCCGACAATTTAACACAATTGTGGTTAACAATGGTTAATCAAGAAAACAGATCACACAAACAGGGTAATGATTTGGTTGAAGCGGGCGGGAATAGTGATAGATCAACAGAACGACTTTTTAGAGAAACTTGGGCAAAAGAATGTTCAAATTTACCATTGCAAATTGATAAAGAAGGACGGGCATATTTTTCAACTAGAGCATATAAACCATTGCCGAAAAGGTTTATTATAAAAGCGGCTGCTGGTATATTTAACGTCGATGAAGAAGTTAATAGCATTAGAGATGATGACGGAGAGACTAAACAAATAAACACTAAAATCAGAAGAAAATTAAAAGACGATTTTAGAGTTGACCATTCGGGAATAACGCTTTTTGTTCCTGCCGAGCCAATCGATGGAATTAAATATTCATGGGATGATGTGCGGAGAAAAATGGTTTGGAATGTGAATCCGACTGATATATTTCCAATTGGCTGGATAAACAGATCGGTGCTTACTACTATTGGCAGGGAGAATTCGTTGGCACCTGTAGGGACAATACAATTTTTAAATTCGGAAGCTGATGTGGCAATATCATTGGCTGAAGTGCTGTGGATCAGACCTAATCAACTAAAAGAAATGTTGGATATTATGAAAGATGCAATGGTTCCTAATAATACTGTTGATATTCCCGGGTTGCCACCTGTGTTTATAACAGACTGTTTGTCGACGTTGTCTTTGGCAGAACGGCAAAAATTTGTATATAAATACCGACTGGCGGCTGGAGTATCCAACCCGGAGTTGCTTCCTCCACCACACGAATGGTTGCAACGTTTGAAAGTTATTTAATAAATTGTGATTGGGGTTAATTATGCCTTTAAGAAGTAAAGCGGAAGGTTTTTTTACAGCGGGAATGGTAATGAGCATTATGGGAGGCTTAGGTCTATGGGCTTACAAGAACGGCTATATTGATGTTTCGGTTATTCAAGCTAGGGCGAATGAAACTAGCAATAATACAACTACTGCTTTGGGAAATGCTCAAATAAACTTTGAGGAGGCAAAAAAAGGAAGTGATATGTGGAATAAATTATTCCAAAAAAGCGGTGATTCGTCTGGGTTGGAAGTTGTCGAATCTGATGATAATAATATGGTTTTAGAAAAAGTGGGCAATGTTTTTAATAATAATGTTGATATAACAGGATGGGCACCAATACCGGTGATGGATGAGTTACGTGCCAGATGTCCGAATATGAAAACACATGCAAACGATGGAGCTAGATATAACCAGGGCGTAGTGATTCACCATACTGTAACAAACAAGAATGCCAATTGGTTTCAAGCTACTGTTGGAACTAGACATTGTTGGGAAAGTCGACCACCTTATTTGTTGACAGTAGACAATGATGGTAATGTATACCAGTTGGCGGATTATGGATCGGGGGCATGGCATTCTTTTAGTAATTTTGAGAGTAATTTGCCATATGCTGCTATATCGGTGATTGGTAATTACACTAAAGATACTATGTCACCAGAACAAATTACTGGATTAGAAAAAGCAATTTTATGGTTAATGTCACAAGGAATGACTCCAAGAATTATTGGTCATAAAGATATTGATCAAACATCTTGTCCTGGGAAAAATATTTATAATATATTGCCAGAAATCAGATTGGCGGTTGGTGCGGAATAATGAGAAGGATTGAGGTAAAAAGAGCTGGTGTTATTACTGCCTGCTTGACCATTGCCGGCTTAATTTCAGGGTGTACATTTGGCGAAATATTGTTGTCTCGAGAAAATGAAAATCAATCTCCCGACAATCAGGTAGGAACCACAACCAGTTTAATGTGCGACGGTTTGCCAACTGGTGAATTCGACAGAGGTTTTTTGGCATCAGAGGAAAATGCTTTGATAACTAATAAAGTAATGCAATGTTTGTTGTCTGGTATAGATGTTAGGGCGACTATTTTGTTGCCCTACGATTGTAAGTTTAAGAAAGGTGAATGTTCGCCGACTCGTTTGAAATTGTTAGCCCAAAATGGAGATTTTGTAAAGAACGATGCCGGTCATGAGATTATTAAAGCCAAAGATGAATCTGGTAATGTTGTTGAAATTTCCAGAAGAACACTAGAAACTAATACTATTGATTTAATCCAGAACATAGATAATGATGATCAAGTAAGTATAGATTCTTCAAATATTACAGAAAAAAACGGAACGGTAAACCCAATTGAAATTGGATACAGTTCTGTAGAGTCGAAAGTTGGGGTTGAATTGTGGCAAAAGGGAGATGTTTTTGCTGTTGTTGTTGATCCAAAACAGTCGGAAATAAAAATTTTGAATTTGGGTAAATTTATGACATATAACACGATTTGGGATAAATATTCGGATTCAGCAATAGCAATGGTAGGTGGAACTCATTACCTTGAAGGAAACATCCAGTATTCATATAAGGATGGCGATATGTTAGTAAGAAGGAAAGTTAATCCGCCGAATGGCGTGAATCAATTGATGTTGGTAATTGATAATAATGGTCAGGCTCGAGTGGTTGAATATAATGAGGCAGAAATTCAATCCTCAGGAAGATTGGTTATTGGGGGTGATGGATTGACAAGTTCCCAAAGAGAAATGAGTAAACCGCGGGCAAGAACTGTAGTTGGTATTAATGGTGATGGTGAGATAATTATTTGGATATTTAAATTAGCTACAAGGGATGAAATATTAAAGGTAATTAAGCTTTGGGATATAAATCCTAATAAAGTTATTAATATTGGTGGTGGAGGGCAAGCGGTATTAGATTGGCAAGACCGAGGAAATTTGATTGCTAATAAAGAAGTGGCAAAAAAGACTTTTAATCATGTAATTATGATTTCGTCAAAATAATTATTTAGATTAATCGTAGTGTGTAAATGATAAGTATTTGTAATGATATAATAAATATATTATAAGAATTATATAACAAAGTATTATGCCTTTAAGAAGTAAAGCAGAAGGTTTTTTTACAGTGGGAATGGTAATGAGCATTATGGGAGGTTTGGGTCTATGGGCTTACAAGAACGGCTATATTGATGTTTCGGTTATTCAAGCTAGGGCGAATGAAACTAGCAATAATACAACTACTGCTTTGGGAAATGCTGAAGTAAATTTGGAAGGCATAAATAGTGGAACTGGTATGTGGAATAAATTATTCCAAAAAAGCGGTGATTGGTCTGGGTTGGAAATTGTTGGAGATATAAAAGTAGATACATTAACAGAAAATAATGATACAGAGTTTTTGAGAAAAATTGCAGCATCAACCATAGATTTATTGGATGATAAATCTTCGAATGATTATTATGAAGCTAGCCAAAATGATTCTAATTCGAGCTCGGCGTCGATTACAGTTGGTAATGGTGATATATATTCAGGAGTTTATGGAGCTTTGAACGGATGGGGAACTTTGGGTAATGAAAGTACTCCAGAGGGGGCAGTGGATGCGGCGATTAGCTATGCACGACAGGTTGATAATTGGTATCAGGGAGGTAATGTTGTTCCAGTGGTAAATATAAGA
>JAYRQZ010000122.1:0-3329 GCA_041910355.1 Candidatus Woesebacteria bacterium
GAAAATTAGAAAAGTATTTAAAATCTGGTACTGGTCGTGAGATAATACAAGAAATTATTTAAGCCGGAGTGGCGGAACTGGTAGACGCGCACGACTCAAAATCGTGTGGTGGTAACATCATGGGGGTTCGATTCCCTCCTTCGGCACTAACCAATTCAGACACTAATTTGTTTCGAATATATATCCCATAATATTGACTTATTAGGTCAACAATGTTATCATTTCACATGTCAACTTTAAATTATAAAGAAATGCCTTTTATTCCCAATTTGTCAGAATTACATCTCAAAGATATTGAACTTACCAAAATTGTAAATTTCTTAGACGAACCCCCCAGGGGGGATTACATCCCAGAAAGAATGATGCTTACTCCAAAGCAAGCTATGATGCTATATGAGCATTATTTTCCAGAAGACAATCCTCAAATATTTTCCTTTAAAAGTTATCCCAACGGCTGCTGTACCGAAACGGTACTTCTCCCAATATCCGATCCTGATAATAACGAATATTACCAACTTATAATGTTAATTGATGGTCAAATCAAAAATGCCCAACAAATTCCCCACCACCGGGCAGTCCCCCAAATCAGAAAATTCAAAAAATTCAATCCTTACCCTATTTCTTAAGTCAAATAAATTAATTTTTGATACTCTTTATTAACTTTTCTTCTCCACATCAAAAAAGCTGACCTGTTTCCCGTTGAAATACAAATTAAATTGTCCGGTTGGTCCATTACGGTGTTTTTCGATCGAACAAGTTACCATCTCTCTTACCTCTTCATCTTCTCGATGTAAAAACATCACTACGTCCGCATCCTGTTCGATACTTCCTGATTCTCTCAAGTCAGACAATTTTGGTTTTCCGCCCCTAGTTTCCATTGCCCGATTTAATTGAGCTACCGCCACAATCGGTAATTTCAATTCTCTGGCCAAATTTTTTAATCCCTGTGATATCTCACTTACTTCCTGCACCCGATTGTCACGGGTAGTTCCATGCATCAACTGTAAATAATCAACTATAATAAATCTGATTCCTTTATCAACCTGCAACCTTCTGGCTTTAGTTCTTAATTCAGTTACCGTTAATCCGGGTGTATCGTCAATAAACAGTGGTGCCTCAGCCAATATTCCCATTGCTTCAGATAACGATGCAAAATCATCGTCTGACAGTTGACCTGTTTTTAACTTCCAGGCATCGATTAAACCTTGTCGTACCAACAACCTATCCACCAATTCTTCCTTACTCATTTCCAGCGAAAAGATACAGGTTGGCAATTTCTTTTCAACTGCCACATATCTGGCAATATTAAGACTAAAAGCAGTTTTACCCACCCCTGGCCTGGCCGCCATCACAATCAGGTTACTATCCTGCATCCCTGCCAACATTCCGTCAAGATGAGAAAATCCAGTCGGAACTCCTCTTAAACCACTTCCCAATTTTTGTAGTTCGTCAAGTCGGTCAAAACTGGCAGTTAATACTTCTTTCAATGACGACGGTACCGATTTCAAATGTTTTTGACTTAAAGAAAAAATTTCTTGTTCGGCAAAATCCAACAATTCTGCCGACTTGACTCCCACATCAAACGCTTTTTCAGCAATTCTGCCTGATGCCGATATTAACTCTCTTTTAGCCGACAATGACTTAATAATCTGACCATAACTCTCTACGTTAGCCGACGTCGGCACCTCATTAGCCAAACGACTTAAAAATGCTTTACCTCCCACCTTTTTTAACGCTTTCAACTCTTTCAATTTCTCCGACACCGTTACAATATCAATTGGTGACCGGTTTTCGTACAAACTCAACATCGCTTCGTATATTTTGGCGTTATTAAGATCATAAAAATGTTCCGGCCTCAAGAATTCAGTCACCGATAATATTGCATCGTTATCAATTAAAATTGACCCCAAAACCGACTGCTCCGCTTCCAAAGAACTTGGTGGCATTTTAATCACATCTGCCATTTTTACTTTACGTTTTTTAATATTGCTACTTCCATACCGTCAGGTAAATTTTCTCTGTCTACTTTCAAACTATCAATCGGCTCTACTCCTTCAAAATCAGCTTCATCCAAAAACTTGTCCAAATCTTCTTTTTTATCATAACCTACCGGTATAACGTAATTTGCTCCCCATTTTTTAGCTAATTTTAATATCGCCTTCGGACCAATACCATCACCATTTGATACATCAACCACCAAAATATCAACTTTATCAATTCTGTCCGCCCGTTTATCTTTTAATTCTTCTTTTAATTTCCCTAAAAATGCCAAATCTAAACCATCTACTGTCACCGTATATAATGTAGTCTGAAAACCACTATTAAATCCGTTGATTTCTATCCCGCCAATTTCATATTCACCCGGACCCATTATTGTCACTATGTCAGAATTAGACAACGGATTAATAGGTAAAAATTCATTATATAAAACAATTCTTGGATAACTTTTTTCTGGTAATTCAGTTCCCGGATTCGCTATCAACGACTCCTTTTTCCCCTTAATTAAAATACATTGTCCGCCAAAATATTTAATTTCCATATTAGCTGATTTTAACATCCTTATTGCTTTCGTGTGGTATTATCTAACTTAATCCATGATAAAAGAATTGATTTTAGCTATTGCTCTCGGCGCCTTACTTGGATTTGGAATTACCGGTGGTTATGTGGCTGTTAAAAATAATCAATCCAACCTTACCAAAACCCAAAATCTACCCACACCCCAACCAACCGATAACCTGACCGATACCAATACTCAAAATCTTCCCACCCCCACCCCCAATCTTTCTACCACTGATCATCAAATTCAAATTGAATCCCCCGAAAACGAATCAATCGTTACCAATTCCCAATTAACTCTAAAAGGGTTTACTACCGCTAAAAGCCATTTAATTATTATTACACCGGTTAAAAATTATTACACTGCTGCCGATAATGCGGGCAATTTCAGTATCGATGTTGAAATTGAATCCGGTGTTAATCAAATTCAAATCGACTCGATTGATTCAAATGACAATCAAGCTTCAATTCAATTGATAGTTACCTATTCCACCGCCAAAATCTAATATGATTTCTTTTATTTCGTTTTTATTATCATTGATTTTTCAACCGGTCATGGCAGTAAGTGGCACCCCTACTCAGATTACAACTGTAGAACCGACACCGGTTCCGACCAATGTTGATGAAATTAAAAAAATTAGGGATTTGGTTAAAGAAAAACTCAAACAAATCACCAATCCAACAATAACTAAAAAAGGCATTATTGGCAAAGTTACTCAAACCAGTAATTTAAGTATCACCATTGAATATCAAAACTCCACCAAAGAATTATC
>JAYRQZ010000123.1:0-1539 GCA_041910355.1 Candidatus Woesebacteria bacterium
GTAGTGCCGATACTATAAGCAGTGGTGACACCAACACCAAAATTGGGACAATTAACATCAGCGACTTTTAAGCGGGTACCTAAACCAGTGGTGGTGCTACCAACATCCTGACCCAAATCAAAACCCTGTTGGTCAGGAATCCCGTCATTTAAACTTTCACCGGACCGGGAAGTGGCTTTGATTAAAAATTGCCAAAAACCGCCAGTAGCGTTAGATTGAGGAGTATATGAAATAGTATGAATTGCCGAATGAGTGGCGATAACAGCGACTCCGGCAAGAGAATTGGTCAAGCTAACTCCGGAATTTAGTTGGATGGCGGCAGTATTACCAATATCGTTGACAGTATAAATAGTTAATGGTCCGTTGGTGCCGGTAGTACCGATGGCAATAGTATCGCTAACAAAAAGATTGTTGGTAGATAGCGACGGAGCGGTACCGGAAAGAACAATTTTAATAATTGAATCACCAGCGCTAACACCAACATCGAGGCGGCCAAAATAAGACAATTGAGAAGTTGATAATGTGTCTTTGACATTAGTGGGGGGAGCAGAAATAACATTACGACGAAGTGAATATTGATGAAGAAAAATATCAGCACATAAAACGGCAACAATTAACCCGATTTTAATTTTCATAACCTAATATAAATATATAGAGAGAGGTGGTTAGATTCAAGACTCAATCAACTTAAGGTTTAGCTATGATCTTTGTATTTTTTCTTGAGCTCTTCGAGTTGTTGCTCTAATTCTTCAACTTTAGTGTCTGATGATTTAAGATTTTTAACACCTTTTTGGCGGAGTAACTTGAAGAGTAAGATAACAATAATGATGGCGGCAAGAGCCAGGATAAGCAGTTTCCAGGGAATAACCCAAAAGACCAAAGCGGCGGTAAGAGCCTGACCGGTAGTGCCATAACCGGCTTCAACGGTGGCACGGTAACGACCAAAAAGCCATTTTTTGTCGAGAGTGTTTTGAAATTCACGACTGGTCATGGGAAAGATGTTGGTATTGGTCAAGGGAAGTGATGCGGTTTTACCACCAAACCAGTTTCTAATATTAATATTGCCGATTGGAGCAATATGAATGTCGGAAAAATTTGTGACAATGGTTTTAAAATCAACCGGCCCGTATTCTAAAAATTTGGGAGCGGAAAATAATTTTATTTGAGCTTTTTCGGTGATGTCGCCGGGAATAGTAATGTAAATTAGTGAACCAACAAAGGTTTCAATGGCTGAACCGGTTTCACTTAAACTAACTTCATTTTTGGGAGTGTGAAGAATCATGGCATAATGACCACCGGCAGTGGGGTTATCAGGAACGATAATGGTAACCATTAAAGATTTGGTTTCGCCAGGTTTTAGGGTATAACTGCTGGGAGAAATCTGGATCCAGGAAGATGACGCCCAGCGATTACCTGATTCATCAATACCTTCGATTTGAATGGGAGTGCCTTTGTCATCGGTAACAATAAAATCTTTGGCTAAACTGGTGATACTGCGATTATATTTAGATTCGTTTCGGACTTTAATTTCTTTGGTAA
>JAYRQZ010000124.1:0-1616 GCA_041910355.1 Candidatus Woesebacteria bacterium
ACACTGATAATATTCTTGAAGATGTTCATCATCAATACCCTCGTTCCTAAAGTTTGGACCAATGGTAAATATTTTTTCGAATCCCCCGCCGATAAGCCTTTTTTGATATAGTTCTGTTGATATTCTAAGATAAAAATCCTGATTTAACGCATTATGATGTGTAATAAATGGTTTTGCGTCTGCACCTCCGGTAACTAGTTCCATAATCGGAGTCTCTACTTCCATAAATCCTTGTTGATTAAGAAATTTTCGATTTAAATTCCAGAATTTTGCTTTTCTGATAAATAAATTTTGCTTTTCTGGATTCATTGTTAGATCAAGATATCGGCGACGAAATATTATCTCTGGATCCTTAAGCCCACTCCATTTTTCGGGCAATGGACGAATTGATTTGGCTAATATCTTAATATCACCTGGGAAAATCGATATTTCGCCTCTAATTGATTTACCTACTAGTCCATATACTTCAATAAAATCACCAATATCGAGTAACTTTAAATCGGCCGAACCAATAGTCTGATTGTTCGAATTAGTACTGGATAATTCGTTTTTTTTAATAAAAATTTGTAATTTACCCGACTGATCCTGAATATGACAAAAAACTAGTTGACCATGTTCACGCCAAGATATTATTCGACCGGCTACATGAACTTGCTTATTTTCTAGTTTTGCAAAATTCTTGACAATATCTGTATTCGAATAATCTTTTTGGCTATGAGCCGGGTAAGGATTAATACCGATTTCGCGTAAAATTTTTAATTTATCTATTCTGATACGTCTAATTTCATCAAAAGTTGACATGATGATATTCTACACGATTTTAGGCGATAGCAACAATTTTATAGGTAATTTTGCCGACCGGAGCATCTACCTGAACCTCATCATTGATTTTTTTGCCAATAAGAGCTTGTCCAAGTGGTGACTGATCCGATATTTTTGAATTAATTGGATCCGATTCCATATGACTAACTATGTAAAATTCTTTCTCCTGTTTACCGGAAAGTCTTATTCTGACGGTGGATCCTACCTGAACAAAGGTTTTTCTACCAGGAGTGTTGGTAATTATTTGAGACATCTCCAACGCTTCTTCAATTTCACTAATTTTGTCATTAACTACTTCTAATTCCTCTTTTAATTGAGTAGCCAAACCATCTTCACCGGATTCATCGGGTTGAGCGACTTCTTCAATCTGAGTAATTAAGTGATTTTGTTTATCTTTAAGATTTTGAAGTTCGACAGTTAATCTTTCATAACCTTCTTGGGTTAAAAGTGTTTTGTTCATTTTTTGGATTAATAAGCAAAAAAAAGCTCTCGATTATATTGTGGGGATCAATTAATAAGGTTGATCCCTGTTTAAATGGAGAGGCAAATAATTTTGGTACAAGCCAGTTTAACTTGATCCGTAAGAGCGGACGATAAGGTTAATATTTTGGTTCTGGTTTGTTCCATAGGTTGTATATTACGTCACACCCAATATTTTGTCAAATCTCTATTTTACCGTAATACTTATCATATACACACATATATTTTATGTAATTTTATTAAATATTATTTTTAATAAACAGCTTTGTTAAGATAGATTATGATATTTGATTTTTTTAGAATAACACCCAAGA
>JAYRQZ010000125.1:0-3751 GCA_041910355.1 Candidatus Woesebacteria bacterium
GGTGTTTGGTCTACCAACAATCACTGCTCGTCCATATTTTATTTTCCTTAACATATTTGATATTTTACCCTAAAATAAACAAAATATATACCGATGAATCTAATAATTGACACTTAGCAAGCATAATGATAGACTGCTAAATATGACTGATAATCAATTACCAAATGATCCAAATATTAATAACGAAAAAAGTATAAAGCCGGTACAAAAAATATTACCCTTAATACCACTGCGTAATCTGGTTTTATTTCCTTCAGTTGAAACTTCACTTTTTTTTGGTCGTAAAGAGTCAATGAATTCATTGCTATATGCCTACGATAATACCAACAAATTAGTAATTATTACGGCACAGCAAAACCCAAAAACTGAAAATCCAACTATTAAAGATATATATACAGTTGGCGTTTTGGCTAGAATCGAACATATTTTACATACTGACGGAAGTTTACATGCCATTGTCAAGGGAATATCCCGCGTCAATATTGTCAATTTAATACAGACAGAGCCCCATTTTATGGTTGAGTTTGTCGATTTACCGATAATTACTGAATCTTTAACCGATATTCAGCAGTCAGCTGAAGCACTTCTCGATCAATTAAAAAAAGCTTTTGCCATGGGACGTCAATTTGATTTACCGGCAATGATGCAGTTAAGCACTGGAGTTAGTAGCTCTGATTTAGCAGATCAGGTTTGTTTTTCAGTTAATGCCAAATTAACCGAAAAACAACAGCTATTAGAAACATTAATGGTTAGTCAGAGACTTCGGGCAGCCACTGAATATCTGATAAAAGAAATGAAGGTTGCCGAATTGGAAAGATCAATTGAAGAAAAAACCCAAGAAAAATTTAATATTGGCATGAAACGGAATGTACTTGAAGAAAGAAAACGGCAGATTGATAAAGAACTCAAAAAATTAGGTAAAGATGGTGGCGGAGAATATAGTGATTTGGAAAAGAAAATACGTAAATCATTGATGCCCAAGGATATAAAAACTAAGGTATTAAAAGAATTATCCCGATTAGAAGAAATGGGATCAATGGCACCTGAAGCTAGCTATATTCGGACTTATTTGGAAACTGTCGTCGAATTACCATGGGGGAAATATAGTAAATCAAATTTAAGCATAGCTCAAGCTCAAAAAATTCTGGAAACTGACCATTTCGGTCTAAAAGACGTCAAAGAAAGGATACTCGAATATTTAGCGGTTATTCAATTAAAAACTAAGAATAAAGTAAGTCCCAATCAAGACCACACTGCTAACATATTGTGTTTTATCGGACCTCCGGGAGTTGGTAAAACATCACTTGGTAAATCGATTGCAAAAGCCCTTAATCGGGAATTTGTACGTGCATCTCTCGGAGGTATCAGAGATGAAGCCGAAATTAGAGGCCATCGACGGACATATGTTGGTGCTATGCCTGGCCGTATTATTAAAGGATTAAAAGATGCTAAGTCAATGAATCCGGTGTTTATGTTGGATGAAGTCGATAAAATTGGCGCTGATTATCGGGGAGACCCTTCGGCAGCCTTACTTGAAACTTTAGATCCGGAACAAAATCGTGAATTTAACGATCATTATATCGATTTTCCGATTGATTTATCTAAAGTATTTTTTATATTAACCGGCAACGATCTTGGTACTATACCACCCGCCCTAAGAGATCGACTCGAAATAATAAATTTTTCCGGATACACTCAGGAAGAAAAATTTAATATTGCCAAGCGTTATTTAATCGACAAGGAAATTAAAGCCAATGGTTTATACCAAAATAATATTAAACCGATTGAAGACAAAACTATCAAATATATTATCGATAAATATACTCGCGAAGCTGGTGTCCGGGGGCTGGAAAGAACAATAGCCACGTTAATGCGTAAAGTAGCTAAAAAAATTGTTATAACCAAACAAAAAAGTGTTGATATAAATGACTTAAAAATTATTAAAAAATTTTTAGGTCCAGAAAAATTTTCTTCACAATTAAAAAGTAAACAAGATGAAATAGGAGTTTCAACCGGTCTCGCTTGGACTAGTGTCGGAGGTGATATTTTATTTATTGAAGTAAATATAATGCCCGGTAAGGGGCAACTTATTTTGACCGGTAAACTCGGATCAGTTATGAAAGAATCTTGTCAAGCTGCACTGTCTTTTGTCAGAAGCCAGTCAGTTAAATACGGCATAAAACAGGATTTTCACAAAATCGATATCCATATTCATGTACCCGAAGGTGCCACTCCCAAAGACGGACCTAGCGCTGGTGGTGCCATTACCACTGCTTTAATATCTGCATTAACTAATAAAAAAGTTCCCCGTGATGTGGGTATGACTGGAGAAATTACTCTTCGGGGTAATATTCTAGAAATTGGTGGTTTAAAAGAAAAATCAATTGCCGCCCATCGGGCTGGTTTAAAGACTGTATTTATACCCAAAGATAACGTTAAATCTCTTGTTGACGTCCCTTCGGAAGTCAAAAAAACAATCAAATTTATACCCGTAACCCATTATTCAGAAATATATAAAAAACTATTTCACTAAACCTTCTTTTCATATTCTATAATCAGGCATGGATTTAATTAAAGGTTGGCTACACAAAGTAACGGATAAAGACGCTCAGGTTGAACATCCATCCAACAGTCAATATGGTGATTACACCACTAATATTGCCATGATTTTGGCTAAAACATTAAATAAATCACCCAATGATATTGCCGCTGACATTAAGACAAAACTGGACAAAATAGTTGACCCCAACATCATTTCCAAAATTGAAATAGTCGGTGGTTATATCAATTTTTATCTTGATAATAAATATTTAATTAATCAAATTGAAAATTTAGACTTATTAAAATTCGGACAGGGCAAAAAAGTTGTCATTGATTATTCTTCACCCAATATTGCCAAACCTTTTGGCATTGGTCATTTACGTTCAACCAATATTGGACAAGCAATTTATAATATTTATCAAGCCTTGGGCTGGGATTGTATTGGTGATAACCATTTAGGTGACTGGGGAACACAATTTGGCAAAATGATTACTGCCCTTATTCATTGGGGTCCTGAAAATAAAAATTATCAGGACCTTTCAATCGCTGATTTAGAAAAACTATATGTCCGCTTTCACGATGAATCCGAAAAAGATTTTACTCTGGTTAAAGAAGGGCAGGAATGGTTTGCCAAATTAGAAAAAGGTGATCCTGAAGCCAGAAGGATGTGGCAAATATGTGTCGACATATCACTTAAGGAATTCAATCGGGTATACAACTTATTAGATATTAAAATCGATTATGCCCACGGTGAAGCTTTTTATGAGCCAATGTTAACCGATATCATTGAATTAATAAAAAATGCAGGTATTACAAAAGAATCACAAGGTGCGTTAATTGTTGAGTTTGACAATTTACCTCCGGCAATTCTTCAAAAAAGTGATGGCGCCACTACTTATTTCACCCGCGATATGGCCACAATAAAATATCGTTTGGATCAATGGCAACCGGACTTGTGTATTTACGAAGTTGGTTCGGAACAGGTACTACATTTTAAACAGGTTTTTAAGGCTGCAGAAATGATGGGTTGGACTAAGTCAATGAAATTGTATCATTTACCTCACGGTTTAATACGTTGGTCGACCGGTAAATTTTCCACCCGTAAAGGCGACACCATTCATTTGCAGGAAATTTTGGACAAAGCCCTAAATGACGCCCGAAAGTTAGCCGATAAAAGTCAAGTGTTAAAACAGTTAACTAAATCTGAAAA
>JAYRQZ010000126.1:0-2811 GCA_041910355.1 Candidatus Woesebacteria bacterium
TACTCCGGCCACGAATACAAAGTTATCGACGCTCTCAAAACCCGTATCAAAACTATGGGGCTTGAAGATCAAATTTTTCAAGCTATTGTCCCGATTCAATCCAAAATGGTTATCCGCCGCGGCACCAAGGTTAAAACTCAAGAAAAAACTTTTCCCGGTTACGTCTTAGTTCAAATGGTTTTAACTGATGATTCCTGGGTTACCGTCCGAACCACTCAAGGAGTAACCGGCTTTATTGGTATTGAAAACAAACCATCGCCCATTTCCCAAACTGAAGTCGATCAAATTCTGACCACCACCCGAGAAGATAAACCCAAATATCAAGCTCCATTTTCTATCGGTGATGTGGTTAAAATTACCAACGGACCGTTTGCTGATTTCATTGGCTCAATTGACTCTATTGATCAGGAGCGGGGTAAAATCCGAGTCCTGGTATCATTCTTCGAACGGGAAACCCCGGTCGAGCTTGACTTTTTACAAGTTACCCGAGAATTATAAAAAATTTGCGCTTCTCAAATTTTTTTAAAAATTATATTATTTTACAAAAGCTTAATACTCTAAAGCTCTAACGCTCTTAAAACATATGCCAAAAAAAATAAAAACTGTTGTTAAACTAGCTATTCAAGCTGGTATGGCCAATCCGGCTCCTCCGGTTGGTACCGCTCTTGGTCCTCAAGGTATCAAAATCATGGATTTCTGCAACGAATTCAACGAGAAAACTAAAGATATGAAAGGTTCCTTAATTCCTTCGGTTATTACCATTTATGAAGACCGTACATTTGATTTTATTGTCAAAAAACCACCGGTTACCGATATGATCAAAAAAATTACCGGTATCACTAAAGGTTCCGGCACCACTGGCCGAGAAAAAGTCGGCAAAATTACAGCAGCTCAAATTCAAAAAATAGCCGAAGACAAATTAGTCGACCTCAACACCAAAGATCTCGAAGCCGCCAAACGAATGGTTACCGGCACTGCCCGTTCAATGGGGTTGGAAATTGTTAATTAAAATTATTATTTTAAACTAGCGCTCTAGAGCACTAACACTCTAACGCTCCAAATATGAGCAAAACCTCACAAGAAAACAAAAAAAAGAAACTTGCTGTGGAAGAGAAAGAGACTACAACAGTCGAAACTCGCAAAGCCGAAGCTGAAGTCGATACCGTAGCTACTGCTACTGAAACTCCAGCCGAAGAAAATTCCACTATTAAAAAAGTCGCACGTGTTCGTGGTAAAAAATATCAAAAAGTCCGAAAATTGGTCAATCCAAACAAGGTCTATCCACTAACTGAAGCTATCAAACTAGTTAAAGATACATCAATTTCCAAATTCAACGGTAAAATTGAAGCCCATATTACAATATCGGACATCGGCAACGCCGGAGAAATAGTATTTCCTCACATGGAGGCCAGCAATAAACGAATTGTGGTGCTAAACGACACTATTTTAGCCGAAATTAAGGACGGAAAGGTAAATTTCGACATCCTAATTGCCACCCCGGTAACCATGCCTAAGCTTCTCCCCTTTGCCCGCCTTCTTGGTCCCAAAGGTCTGATGCCCAACCCAAAATCGGGCACCTTGACCGATAAACCAGATGAAGCCGTTAAAAAATTATCGGTTGCCAAAACCGTAATTAAAACTGAAAAAAAAGCTCCGGTAGTTCACATAGTTGTCGGCAAAATATCCCAACCGGATAAAGAAATTATTGCCAATGTTGAAGAACTGATCAAAGTTGTCAAAGCTACTAAGATCAAAAAATTGGCTCTCTGTGCCACCATGGGTCCAAGTGTCAAAGTCGAGATTGTCAAGTAATAATTATATTAATTATAAAAACCCGCCGATTAGGTGGGTTTTTTGATTATTGCCAAAATTATTTTATTAATATACAATTGGACTCTAATTAACCGAACACCATGTCTGTCAATTCTAAAATTCTACACTGTGGAATTGACTTCGGAACTACCAACTCCTCCCTCTCAATATCATCTCAAGGTAAACCAACTATTATTCCCATAGACAAGTTAAATTCAAATCCATCCGTTCTCCGTTCTCTTATTTATATTAATCCTTCTCAAAAATTTACTGTCGGTTATGATGCAATAAATCATTATTTATCAGACCTCAATACTCTTCCCTCAGTCCCCCTCCGTCAGGAACTTACCGGCCGAATGATCAAAACTTTTGGACCATCCGGTTATGGTGGAGTCGGTCCGGTTATTTGGGTTCCCGAAATTGTCGAGATTGACGATTCAGGTCGCGGCCGCTTGCTTCAGTCATTAAAATCAGTATTGACCAGCTCTGTCTTTACCGGTACCAACATTTTTGGCAAATTCTATACCCTTGAAGATCTGCTGACCATTCTTCTTTCTCAAATAAAAATCAGAGCTGAAACCGAAATCGGACATCAATTAAATTCTGTCGTCATCGGCCGTCCGGTCCGTTATGTGGGACCATCTGAAAATAAAATTGCATTGGATAGAATGCGTAAAATTGCTAAAAATTCCGGTTTTAAGCATATAGAATTTGAATTTGAACCTGTCGGCGCTGCTTTAAATTATGGCATTGATATAACCTCTAACCAAAATATTCTTGTTTACGACTTTGGCGGTGGCACTCTTGATATTTGTATAATGAAATTACCGGAAAAAAAGATATTGGCAGTCGCCGGACGTCCCGTCGGAGGTGATTTACTTAATAGCCAAATTGTTAAAACTCATTTAATCCACCAATTTGGTGCCGATAGTAAAATTAACAACAAATTTACCATCCCCAAACATTTTTACGCGGCATTTAACAGCTGGTACCAAACCA
>JAYRQZ010000127.1:0-1674 GCA_041910355.1 Candidatus Woesebacteria bacterium
AAATGCATTCCCGGGTACCAAACGTTGGTCATTACTCCCGAAAATATACTGTAAATACAACCAACATGACCCGGAGGTACGGTAACAATAAAACCGCCGACAACTTCGTCAACGAACAGCGACACTAATAAATTATCGATGGATGCCATAAGATACTTAAATTATACACTACCAAAGCCTCTGGCCAGACCTTCTAATATTTCTTTCGGGTTTTGACTAAGAACAAATGCACTTGATAGGCCAATTGCTTTTGCTCCCATCTTAAGTGATATCGTTACGTCTTGCTCACTTTTTACACCCGCTCCTACCATCAGTGGAATATTGCCACATAGCTCAACTGCTTTTTTTATTACTTTTGGTTCTTCAGTTGCTGCCGATTTATCAGTACTGGCAATTAATTCCGGTGGTTCGTATAGTATATAATCCGGTTTCGCTTTTGCTCCCCATTTTTCAATTTGTCCTGTAGATGCCATGCAAAGTACGATATTAAATCCTTTAGGTTTACTTTTAATAATTTTTAACACTGTTCCTTTTGAAATTTTGTGTTCAGAATGATTAAGCAAACTTCCGTTTATACCCATAGCCATCGCTTGATCTATCGATATAAAACCTGTATGTTTACCCTCACTATATTCATCGATATGTTGTAGCCATACTTCGGTTCCGGTTTCTTGTTTTATTCGATATGCATCCAACGCTGATGCCGTAACAACTATTCTTACTTTATATTTTTCTTTAACTTCTTTGACAATTTTGCCTAGCTCTATTGCCCCATCCCCAAACGTTTCTTGGTAAATTTTAAAATTTATTAATATCATTCTTATGTCTTATTTAGCTTTTATATAATAAACATATATTTTGTATTATTTGAAATTTTGATTTTACAATTTGTTTGGTTATTGGAATTTGGTTATTGGTTATTTATTGTAGCCCGTACTTAAGTACGGTTTGATTGATTCCATTGCGTAAATCGGTCATTATCACTTTTTGATCAATATTTTTTTGTACCATTGAATTGACTGCATCGCCGAAATACTTTGACATACTGTCATTTAAACCTTCATCAAAAGTTCGGGAACAAAGATACCACGATACGGCATCATTGGCGACTTTAACAAAGGGATTTATTTTGGTGTTTTCAGCAATTTTATCTGCCATACTCTTTCTTGGGTATATCTCACCAAAGCTTCTGACTTGTGAAGCGGTGGTGTAGAATTTTTCCAGGCTTTCTTTGGTTGATAGATATTCCAAAAATTTCCATGCTTCTTTTTGTTTTTTACTTTTTGCATTTACTCCTTCTATCCAATACGTTCCCCAATGAGTGTTAGTTAAGTTGGCGTCGCTGTTTACTTGATCTAATGGCACATCGGTCAGAGTTGGCAATTGGGGGACGGTGGTAATTTCGTATTTTAATCCCGGTATTTTCATTTATTCAATATTAAACACTCGCCAGCTTGGTCCAAAATAAAACGCTAGTTTGCCATTAGCAAACATTTCGGTCGAACTTGGTAAGCTCTCATCCCAGACATTGTCTTTACTCCGGAATAAAGTATAAAAAGTCAGCACATCCATAATCTTTTTATTATTTGCCTCATCATCGGCTAAAATATCAACTCCTCCTTGTTTTAACATCAATCCCACAATATCACTCCAGTGATCCACATTATCAACCAA
>JAYRQZ010000128.1:0-8691 GCA_041910355.1 Candidatus Woesebacteria bacterium
AACATTTTTGCATTTACCTGAAATAAAAACCTATTCAACTTCTGAAATAAGTGCTATATATACCCGAGCTATTGCTTTGCAGTTTAACCCCCAACCTCAAATTTCAACGCCAGAAGAATTTGAAATTTCGGAAACTGAAGAGTCTGATATCGACATCATTCCGGATGATGAAGGCTTAGATAATATTACCGAAGTGTCTGCATCTGATTTAGGATTTGGTAGTACACCTTTACCAGCCACCAATCTACCAGAACCAGATATCGAAATTCAAAATACAAATGTTGTTGAACCAAAACCTAAATATAAAATAAATCTGCCTCAGCTTAAATTACCCCAAATCAAATTACCAAAAATTAATATCCCCGGAGTTAATCTGTTGTTAATTCCCGTTGTCTTATCTCCCCTTATTATTTTAATTCCTTTTTATTTTTCCACCGCCGATATTACTTTATATGCCAATCGCTACGAATTTAATAAATCAGTTGATGTAAAATTAGACTCAAATACAGACAAAATCGATGTCGATAAAAAAATAATTCCCGTCAGCTCCAAAGATTATGTTATTAAAAGTTCAGCATCTGTCGACACTAGTGGTAAAAAAACTATAGGTGACAAAGCTCGCGGTGAAATAGTTATTTTTAATAAACAGGACAAGATCCAGAATTTGGCTAAGGGTACGATTTTATTAGATAAATCCGGAAAAAAATTTGAACTTAGCAATTCAGCCCAAGTTGCGTCAAGCAGCTCAAATTTAGACGCCGGAATAATTAATTTAGGTCAGGTAAAAGTTCAGATAATCGCTGCCGATATTGGTCCTGAATACAATCTTAACAAAGACACCACTTTTCAAATCAAAGACTTTGCCGAAACTGCCCTAATTGCCAGAGCTACCGGTAATTTATCCGGTGGTAGCAAACGTGATATTCAGGCAGTTAGTAATGATGATAAAAAAAATGTTGATCAAAAAATTAAAGATAATATCGATAAAGAAATTAATGATCGTATTAAGCAGGAAAATGATCAGGTATCGGGTATTATTGAAAATGCTACCCAAATTAAAAAAGGTCGGATTGAATATAATCGTGAAGTTGGCGAAGAAGCGGACAAACTTACTGCTACTGCCGAAAACACTGTTACCGTTTATTATCTTGATTCTAACCAAAAAAAAGAATTATTAAAAACTTTCTTGGCGACAGAAGAATATTATTCGCAATCAATTTTAAAACCGGATGATTTTAACATCAGTATTAATTCAGTTAAAATATCCGGCAACCAATTGTCGGGTAAATTGGTTATAAACGGAAAGGCTTTACCAAAGTCGGATAATTTAAAACTAATCCAGCAACTTTCTGGCCAGAAACAGAAAAATGCATTTTCCATTGTTCTTAAAAATTTCCCCAGAGCTTATAAAATTGATATAAAAAGAAATTTTGAATTTATCAGTTTTATTAACCCCTTGCCCTATCGCTTGCAAAATATAACTATTAAGATTAAATAAATAAGTGGGTTATATTTATCTTAAGGAAAATCAGACGAAATTAGTCGGAGTTAACAGGATAAATACGTTACTTACACCCAAATCCAAAAAAATATTGGCCGGACTTTTTTTTGTTTTGGGTACAATTCTTTTTTCATCAGCCCTGTTACCGATAATTCAGTTTCAGTTAAGTTATTCGGTTAAATTTAATCAAATATTAAATCCGTTATCATCAAAGTTTTATAGTCCCAATGGTGGAATTTTGGGTGATGTTAGTGCCGACTATACCCAGCTAAGCAATTGGTTTACTTCTACCAACACCCAGGGAGGTACGGCAACAATATTAACCGAAACATCTACCAATAAATACAAAATATCTATCCCAATTTTAAAAATAAAAGATGCAGTCGTCGAAGTTGGTAGTATGGATCTAAAAAAAAGTCTCATCCAATACCCACAAACAGCTTTGCCCGGACAATTGGGCAACGGAGTTATTTTTGGTCATTCGGTTTTACCTCAATTTTTTAATCCTAAATCATATTTAACCATCTTTTCAACCCTATACCGGTTAAAACAGGGTGATGAAATATATGTAGATTACGACAACATCAGATATAAATATTTGGTCGAAGAAATGTATGAAGTCACCCCGACCGATCTTTCGGTTTTGGAGCAAAGATACGACGGCCGATATCTAAATTTAATAACCTGCAGCCCTCCAGGTACTTATCTCCGACGGTTAGTAGTTAAAGCCCGGATAGTTGATATTTAGTAAAATAAACTAATGAATAAATTGGCGATTGATTATGGTACTAAAAACATCGGTTTGGCCTATTCAATAAATGGAATAATTTTTACCCTACCAATAATAAAAAACGACAGTAAAATTATCGACAATCTTCAAAAGATAATTGATCAATACAAAATAACCGGTATTTATGTTGGTATTTCTGAAGGTCATATGGCCAATTTAATTATGGTATTTGTATCAAAACTTAAGCGCATGCTAAAATTACCAGTTGAAACTGTTGAAGAAGCTGTTTCAACTATCGAAGCTACTAGTATCCGCAACCAAAACGGTAAGACTAAAAAGAAGCGTTTGGAGCAGGTGGATTCGGTAGCCGCTGCTGTAATTTTAAAAAGGGTTATTAATTAACTGAAATCACAGCTTAAGCTGTAATAATTATGTTCAAAAATTTAATCTCACCAATTCAAGCCTGGTTATTGTCTCAGGGTCGATGTGTCGGCTGTGGTGAATCCATTCAAAAAGGCACAACTAAAACTGTAAATAATCGCCAAACAGTTACCTGCCGTTGTGGCCGAATTTTTATTCACGATCCTGTCAAAAAAACATTTCGTCGGGCATTATTTGACGAAATCTAATGTCCAAGTTTTTTTATTTGTTTTTGGTAGTATTACTATTCCTTTTTTTAGGCGGATTCTTATTTATATGGAAAAATTCCCAAGCAATTTCAACCGATAGTACCAATTATGAATTTGTAATTAATCAAGGCGAGGGGATCAATATCATCAGTCAACGTTTGGAAAAAGTTGGCTTAATTCGAAACCGTTATGTTTTTATTCTGATGTCTTATTGGCTAGGCTTAAACAAGAAGCTTCAGGCTGGGTTGTTTCGGTTATCGCCATCGCTTAGTACTTCTAACATTGTTACCAAATTATCAACCGGTGGTAGCCATGATTATTGGTTTAAAATCATTGAAGGCACTAGAGTCGAAGAGATAGCCAGTCAATTACCAACCGAGTTACCATTAAAATCCAGTGATTTTGTTACTCAAGTAAAATCCAAAGAAGGCTATTTATTTCCCGATAGTTACCTAATCCCTCAAAATTATTCGTTGGATCAAATATTGGCTGTTATTGATGCTAATTTTGCCAAAAAACTTACTCTAGCCAAAAATGACACATCGGTTAAACTTTCTGATTCTCAAGTCATAATTTTAGCCTCACTTCTTGAACGTGAAGCCCGGACTTTAAAATCAAAGCAAATTATTGCCGGAATATTACTAAACCGGCTATCAATAAATATGGCCCTGCAGGTTGATGCTACCGCTCAATATGCTCGTGATACTAAAATTAATCCCAAAAATTACTGGGAACCGATAAGCAAGGATAACTTAAAAATTAATTCGCCTTTTAACACCTATCTTAGCCCGGGACTTCCACCATCACCTATTTGTAATCCAGGTTACGATTCAATTTATGCAGCCTATCATCCTGTTGACAGTGATTATATCTATTATATTACCGGCAAAAACGGTCAAATGTACTACGGCACCACACTAGAAGAACACAACCAAAATATTGCCAAATATCTTAATTAATCGGTTTATTTATCAAATTGTTAAGTATATTCCACCGTTTCTTTTTTTCAGTCATCGGAACATTGTCCAGATACAATTTAGCCGAAACAGTACCTTTTCTGGGGCTGTATTTATTGATATAGGCAATTTCAAATCCAACTGCTTTACACACCTTAACTGTGTTATTAAATGCTTTTTCGTTTTCGCCCGGGAAACCAACAATAATATCGGTACTGAACCTGACATTTTTAATTTTACTTTTTATATTTTTTATCAGTTCTAAATATTGTTTTTGAGTATATCCGCGATTCATATTTTTTAAAATATTATTGTCACCTGATTGAAATGGTAGGTGTATTAGTCGGTCAATATTCGGATATTTGGCGATCACTTTAATCAAATCATCGGAAAAATCCCACGGATTACTGCTGACGAAAGAAATTTTGTCTAATTTTTTCATAGCTATTGTCTCTAGTAATTTAGGAAACATACTTTTAAATCTTTTTTTGCCCATTGATACAGTTACTCCGTTATTTAAATCAGAACCATAACTATTTACATTTTGACCAATTAACACAATTTCCTTAAAACCATTTCGGATTGCTTCGTCAACTTCATTGATAATGTCGTCAAAATTTCTGGAAATTTCTTTACCCCGGGCTTTAGGTACAATGCAATAAGAACAGTAATTGTTACAACCGGTACTAATCGGAATTAAAGCTTTATTATTTTTGGTTCTTAATTGTTTCCAGGTGACAAATTTGTCTATTGGCCATACTTCATCTGCTCTGTCGATTTTTTTCCTTATTCCGGTGATACAACCGGTAACAATAATTTTTTTGTTTTTATCAATTTTTCTGATTTCATCAATTAATCCATAAATTCTGTTTTCGGCCGACTCTCTGACAATGCAGCTATTTATTATTACCTCGTCGGCATTTTTCCAATCTTTGGTGAAACTGTATCCTTTATCCCAATAATAGGCTTTTATCTTTTCTGAATCGGCTGTATTTTGAACGCAGCCAAAAGTCTTAATATAAACTGACTTATTTTTTGTAGGCATTGAATCCCATTTTACCACCCAAGATCAATCCGCCTAGTCCACCGATTAAAAGTAGCAGTGTCGGTAAAGTTGTGCCGACGGTAGGTAAGGTACTGGCGCTGCCACTGCCAACTGCATTCCAATTGACATTTTCTTTCCCTATTGTTAAAGTAAAATTTATTTCTGAACCACTGCTTTTAATTGATATCTGATGATCTCCGGTTGCCAATTCAGTTGTCGGAGCAAAATCCCAATTACCGGACGAGTCAGCATTAATCATCAACGCTGTTCCGTCAATATCAATGGTTACTTCAGCGTTGGGTGTTGCTTCTCCGTGAAACACCGGTTTCGTTCCCGAATACCACCAGTGAGAAATTTGCTGACCGCCAGTTTCAACTTGACTGATTGATTTTAAATAAAAACCAGATCCAAAAACATCCTGCTTTGACAACAAGCTTAAGCATAGAATCAATATTGTCAATATTAACTTCATCGGTATATTTAAATATAACAAATAATTGACACTTGTCATAGCAAGTGCGATATTTATTCTATGGATCAATCAGATAATTCAATTCCCAATCAACCAAGTGAACAAAATGATTTAGCCAAACAATATCAGGATATTTTGGATCGTTATTCAGAAGAGTTGGCCAAATTACCTCCCCCGGACATTTCTGAACCTATTGCCAATATTGATCAAAACACAAATTCCGAAATTAGCACTGAATTAACACCTGAAACAAATCAGGAAACAATTTCACCCGAGCCGGTAGATCAAACTACTCCCGATACACCCATCAGTCCGGATGTTACCCTTACCGAAATTCCGCCACCGGAAACAGTTCCTTCTCCAACACCAATTGTTGATGCTCCTCCTTACCAACCAAACATTATTGAAAATTTACCACCACCAGTTATACCTACAGTTGATTTACCTTCCACTAATGTAAATTCTGAAATTAATCTTCCTGTAAAAAAGTCCGGAGGTTTTTTTAAATTCCTCTTTTATTTATCTTTAATTATTTTTTTAGGGGTCTGCGGTGCTATTGCTTACAGTTTATTTTTTGCCGGAAGTTTTACTTTAACTCCACCCTCAAAAAATACCGAAATATCGGTTACTCCTTCTCCTGCTGTTGGTAATGTTTGTGAATTAAACGAGAAAAAATATGGTATTGGTGAATCGTTTGAAGCTGCCGATGGTTGTAACACCTGTACTTGCACCGCCGATCTTTTGTTTGTTTGCACTGAAAATGTTTGTGATATTACCCCAACAACACCGCCGGCAACATCCTCTGCCAAGCCGACTGTATCTGATATAAAAAAAATAATATATAAATTACCTGATACTTTTCAAACTGTAAACGATTCTTCAAATACTTTTCAGCTTGGTTTCAATCCGGACTTATATACATCCAAAACAGAATCTGGTTTGCTTAGTATTATTGCCAAGAATTTAAACTCTGATCCTAAATATTTTTATTCAGAATTTAACCATACAACCAATTTTAAAATCTTACCTTATGACAATGGCTCCCGTCATACTTTTATTGAAAAACAACTTGGCGAACCTTTAAGTTCTACCGATCAACCAGAAAAAATTGTCGAATCCGACTATCTTGTAACAGGTAAAAAATGTTTGATTATAAGCGGTATTTACATTTCTCAATCCCCAACTGTAGTCGGAATGTGCCCAATAAGTACTACGAAAGCAATTTTGTTTACTAGCTTTGATTTAGCGGCCGTTTTGCAACACTTATCAACACTTAAATTCCTCTAAATCAATGCCCCAACTATCAAAACCTACCGTAATTCTATCCACTATTATCGCCATTCTCTTTGTCGCCGTTCTCTACCTTCTCTATTTAAACCTTCGTGTACCAAACAAACTTAATATTGTCCAACCCACCCCCACCCCTGTTGTCCAGAACATCCTTCAAAGCCAATCTTCCAAACCAGCACCATCCGACTGGATAACATATTACCAGGATTATAAATCTATACCTACAGGACCAACATTGTTTAATCTTGAATTCAAATATCCTGCAGAGTGGTTTACGGAAGGAGTTCCGAATTCTGACGCAACTTATTTTTCAATTCCAAGTTACGATTATCCCGGAGTATTGGTTCTTGATGTAAAACCTAACAACAATATGTCCACGGAAGACATTATCAAACAAGAAATGTCGACATACGAATTAGTCAGTAACATTAATGTAAAAGGGCTGAATGGACTAATTGTGTCCGACCCCAAAACAATGGGGAATAGTGTTTATGTTGCATATATCAATACTGGTAGTTATATAATTTCATTGAAACTAACCACCAATCCCCCGGATATAGGCAATGAGCCGCTAGAAGTTTTAAATCAAATCCTCTCCACCTTCAAATTCACAACAGCTACATCAATTTCTGATCTAACATCAAATTGGAAAACATACGAAAATAAAGAATATGGAATTTCGTTTCAATATCCTCTCAAAATTAATCGGTCTACAGGTGAATATAATCTCCACCTGATCGACGTAGGTAATCTTAAATACCCCAATGGATATATGCCTCTTATACTATTGTCTACAAACTTACCCACAGATCCGCCAAACAATGGTGATCAGTTTAATTTGTTATTTTTAGCGAAACCCGATTCCGGAAAGTCTCTTTCGGAAGAAGCAATTTCGTTCAAATCAAATGAACCACCCTATCCTACACCAAATTTCAATCACCAAAATATTAAAATTGATGGACAAGATACATATTTTATAAACAATCAGCAATCAATGTTAACCAATGTTTTTGTAAAACACGGAAAATTCGTCTACACAATCGGTTCTGTTAACCAAAACGACTCACAATCAGTTGATTTATTTAAACAAATCCTTTCAACCATTAAATTCCTTTAATTTTCCCTCTTGCTCTGTGTAATTATTA
This sequence comes from Candidatus Woesebacteria bacterium, assembly GCA_041910355.1. GTDB lineage: Bacteria > Patescibacteriota > Microgenomatia > UBA12405 > UBA12405 > JAYRQZ01. The sequence continues at coordinate 7,769 of JAYRQZ010000128.1, forward strand.
AGTATATAATCTACCACTATTGGCGAGCGGTTGGTACATAACTCGCGTGTTTTTTTTATTAAAATTTAACCATCTTTGATGCCTACCGCTAAACGTATTTCCTGGGGTAAAAAACACAAAAATTTACCCAAACTCGATCTCATTGCTATTCAAAAAGAATCTTGGAACCAATTTTTAAAAAAAGAACTCTCTGAAACTATTCATGCTATTTCTCCAATCTCCGATTATACCGGTAACAACTGGCAATTAGAGCTAGGTGAACTCAGTTTCGATTCACCCACAATTTCTCCTGATACTGCCAAGAAAAAAGGCCTCAATTATACTATTCCCGTTCACATCAAAGCCAAATTAACCAATAAACGTACCGGTGATGTTCGTGATGAAGATGTATTTTTCTTAAATCTTCCCACCATGACTGATCAGCGAACATTCGTTATCAATGGCATCGAACGTGGAGTTATTAACCAATTAGTTCGCTCTCCCGGAGTCTATTTTACTGCCGAAACCGATCCTGGAACCGGAAAAAATCTTTATAATGCAGAAATTCGCCCTGTTCGTGGATCATGGTTAGAATTTTTCGTTGGAAAAAAAGATGTTGTTTTTGCCAGAATCGATCGTCGTCGCAAATTTCCAGCCACCATCATTCTTCGGGCCGCCTGTAATTTAGGTGACAAACAACTTGTTGCTGAATTTTCAGACTTTATTAACGCTACCATTCAAGCAGATCCCTCAAAAAATTACGAGGAAGCTGTTATGGAATTCTATCGAAAATTACGTCCCGGTGAACCTGTGGTTCTTGAAAATGCTGAAAAGTTCTTTCATGAACGCTTTTTTGACTTAAAAACTTATGAAATTGGCAATGTTGGTCGATATAAGATCAACAAAAAATTTGGATTTAAATTTGAAGATGAAGACTCTCAAAA